>NZ_JBQXYF010000009.1:0-262746 GCF_052645355.1 Halomonas sp. V046 | reverse complement strand
CTCTTACCGTGCGGTGATTGGCATCTGCTCTTACCGTGCGGTGATTGGCATCTGCTCTTACCGTGCGGTGATTGGCATCTGCTCTTACCGTGCGGTGATTGGCATCTGCTCTTACCGTGCGGTGATTGGCATCTGCTCTTACCGTGCGGTGATTAACATCGCCTCTTACTGTGCGGTGATTAACATCGCCTCTTACTGTGCGGTGATTAACATCGCCTCTTACTGTGCGGTGATTAACATCACCAAGGCCAACGCCGCGGACACCCACATGGCGGGTTTGATCTCGGATACCTTGCCGGTGGCGAGCTTGATCAACACGAAGCTCATGAAGCCGAAGGCGATGCCGAGGGTGATGGAGTAGGTCAGCGGCATCAGGATGATCGCCAGGAAGGCGGGGAAGGCTTCTTCGAAGCGGCTCCAGTCGATCTTGCTGATCGGCGCCATCATGAACAGCCCGACCAGTACCAGGGCCGGCGAGGTGGCGATGCCCGGCACCAGTGACAGCAGCGGTGACAGAAACAGAAACGGCAGGAACAGCAGCGCGATCACCACCGCGGTGAGGCCGGTGCGCCCGCCCTGGGCGACGCCTGCGCCGGATTCGATGAAGGTCTGGGCGGCGCTGGTACCGAGCGGAGCGGCGATCATCGAGGCGAAGGCGTCCACCGTCATCGAGCGCTTGAGGTTGCGCGGATTGCCGTTCTTGTCCTTGAGGTTGGCCGACTCCGACAGTGCCATGAAGCAGGACAGGGCATCGAAGAAGTTGGTGAACAGCATGACGAAGATGAACGGCAGGTAGGCGACCTTGAGGGCGCCGAGGATATCCACCTGCATCACCGCCGAGAAGTCCGGCCAGGCCGCCAGGCCGTTCCAGGCGACCATGACGTCGTCTCCCCAGAGGCGCCCCATCGGCGCCGCCAGCAGCGTGGTGATGGCGATGCCCAGAATCAGGGCGCCGTTGTAGCCGCGGATCACCAGCACGGCGGTGGCGATCAGGCCAATGAAGAAGGTCGCAAGACCGGCATCGAGAGTGCCGAGGCTCACCAGCGTGGCGGGACTGGCGACGATGAAGCCGGCGTTCTTCAGGCCGATGAAGGTGATGAACAGGCCGATGCCGCAGGTGATGGCATAGCGTAGCGAGGGCGGGATGGCCTCGATGATGGCTTCGCGCACGTTGAACAGAGCCAGCACCGCGAACATCACCCCGGACCAGAACACGCAGCCCAGTGCGACCTCCCAGGACAGGCCGGCGCCGAGCACCAGCGTATAGGTGAACAGCGCGTTCATGCCCATGCCCGGCGCCACGAGGATCGGGTTGCGGGCGTACAGGCCCATGGCCAGGCTGCTCAGGAAGCTGATGACCACGGTCGCAGATAGCGCGGCGGAGAACGGGATGCCGGCGTCGGACAGCACCGCCGGGTTGACCACGATGATGTACATCCCGGCGAGGAAGGTGGCGATGCCCGCGAGGACTTCGGTCTTCACCGAGGAGCCGCGCCGGCTGATATTGAAATAGCGGTCCAGGGCCGAGGGCGCCTCACTGGAAGCGCCGCGGGAGGACGGCTCGGAGGCCGTTGCCTGAGGGCCCGACGTTGTCGTCTGAGTCATGCCATGAGTCCTGTGCTTGTTGTGATTGTGTTGGCTGGACCGCTCACCGACGCGGTCCTCGCCATGGCGATGGAGCGGCAGCTCAGCGTAGAGCAGCAGCATTCGCCGATCTAAAAACTGACCTTTCGGTCAGAAAGTGACGAAGCACAGCGTAGACAAGAAATGGCAGAACAGGCAACAGTTTTGCTTCTTGTTGTATACGAAATTGCCATGTCGAAGGCCTGACCCAATGCACCAGCCGCGCCGTGATACCATGGCGCCGGGCGTGATAACGGCCACGGGTTCGCTCCTGGCGTCGCGCTCATGCGCGAGTGTTGTAACGTCTTTCCCTCCCTCCAGACTGCCGAGTCATCATGTCGTCACCTGTTGCCACGTCGTTGCCGATCGATGCCCACCTGTCGAGCATTCGCCGTGCGCTCGCCACCGACGTCCGCCTGCTGCTGGTGGCCGAACCCGGGGCGGGCAAGACCACACGGGTCCCCCTGGATCTGCTCGACGCCGAGTGGTGTCGTGGCCAGCGGCTGCTGTTGCTGGAGCCGCGCCGCGTGGCTGCGCGCCTGGCGGCGGGCTACATGGCACAGGCCTTGGGCGAAGAGGTGGGGCAGACGGTCGGCTACCGCATGCGCGGCGAGAGCCGTGTCAGCGGCAGCACCCGGCTCGAAGTGGTGACCCAGGGCGTGCTGTCGCGGATGTTGCAACATGACCCGATGCTCGAGGGCGTGGCTGGCGTGCTGTTCGATGAGTTTCATGAGCGCAGCCTCGAGGCGGATCTTGGCCTCGCGCTGGCGCTGGACGCGCAGCAAGGGCTGCGCGATGACCTGCGCCTGGTGGTGATGTCGGCGACCCTCGATGTCGCCGCGCTCAAGGGAGTCCTGGGTCAGGACGTCGCGGTCATCGACTGTGCGGGTCGCCAGTACCCTGTCACGACCCGCTATCGCCCGACGCCGAGTCGAATGGACGCCGCGGAGCACCAGGCCAGGACGGTGCTAGGTGCTCTCGATGAGGCCGGTGGTGATGGCCTGGTGATTCTCCCCGGGGTGCGCGAGATCGAGCGCCTTTTCAAGGAGCTCAAGGCCCGTCGCCCGGACCTCTGCGTACTGCCCCTGCATGGTCGTCTGCCACTGGAAGAACAGCGCCGGGCGCTGACGCCCCTCGCCGGTGGCAAGCGGCGCGTGGTCTTGTCCACCGCCATCGCCGAGTCCAGCGTGACCGTGGATGGTGTGCGCCTGGTCGTCGATGCCGGCTTCGAACGGGGGCCGGTGTTCGCGCCGCGCACCGGACTGACCCGGCTCGAGACGCGCCGCGTCAATCGTGCCAGCGCCGATCAGCGCCGCGGCCGCGCCGGGCGCCAGGGGCCGGGGCTGTGTGTGCGCCTATGGGCCGAAGAGCACCCCTTGGTGCCCCACGCCGAGCCGGAAATTCGTCAGGCCGACCTGTCGGGGCTGGCCTTCGAGCTTGCCCGCTGGGGGGTGAAATCCGCCGATCAACTGAGTTGGGTCACCCCGCCAGGGACCGCCGCCCTGGCGGCCGGGCGAGATCTCTTGCGCCGGCTAGGTCTGATCGATGAACGCTTTGGTCTCACCGAGCTTGGGCGAAGGGCCGTGCGTTGGCCGACCCATCCGCGGCTCGCCGCAATGCTCGAGCGCGCCGCGGGGAAGGGCGCCGGTGGCGGCCGAGGTGATGAAGCGCTGCTGGCGCTGGCCTGCGCCCTGGCGGCATTGCTCGAGGGCGGCGACAAGTCGCGTCGGCGTGATCTTGCCGCGATTCTGGCCGACTGCCTTGCCCCGACGGGGCCTGGCTCTTCGCCGAGCCCCCAGTGGCGGCGTGAGGCTAAACGCCTTGCCAGCCGCGGAAGCGTTCGCCTCGAGCAGGCCTCCGGCGCGGATCTCGCGGGCGGGCTTGGGCCCTTGCTGATCGGCGCCTACCCGGATCGGCTGGCGCAACAAGTGACCCCAGGCCGCTTTCGTCTGGTCGGCGGAGGGCTTGTCAGCGTGGCGGCGGACGACGTCCTGGCCCATGCCGATTTTTTGATTGCCGTGGAGGTGGACGGCGATCCCCGCGAGGCGAGGCTGTTTCGCGGCGTGCGGGTTTCCCGCGAGAATGTTGTCGAGGCCTTCCCCGAGTCGCTGCGGTGGCGGCAGCAACTGGCATGGTCCGAGCGTGAAGGCCGGTTGATCGGCGACCAGGTTCAGGGTGTCGGTGCGGTGGTGCTGGCGCGTCGGCCCCTGGCCGGCCCGCCGAGCCCGGATGCCCGTCGCGAGGCCTTGCTGGACGCACTGCGCCGGCGGGAACGGCTGCCCCTTGATGCGGCGGCCGAGACCCTGCGTCGGCGCGTACAGCTGCTGCGCGAGAACCCTCTGCACTCGGAGCCAACGCCACAATGGCCGGATTTGTCCGACGCCGTCCTGATGAGTGATCTGGACGAGTGGCTCGGTCCGACCCTGGAGGCGCTATCTCGCTTCGATCAGGTCGAGGCCTTGCCCTGGAGCGAGCTGTTGGCCAGACGCCTGCCATGGCCATTGGCCGCCAGGCTCGATGAGCTGGCACCGCCGCGCCTGCCATTGCCGAGCGGCGATAGCGCGGCCGTGCGGTATGACCTGGAGGGTCAAGCCGACAACGGCACCGGGCTGCCGGGGAGCGGCGCTGGCGGTAGCGATGACAAGGCCGGCGCGCGCGTGGTCCCGGTGCTGGCGGCGAAACTACAGGCCCTGTTTGGCTGTCGGCAGACACCGCGGATCGTCGCCGGCCGCGTCGCGGTGCGCCTGGAGCTGCTGTCGCCGGCGCGCCGGCCGCTGGCGGTGACCTCGGATCTGGACAGCTTCTGGCGTAATGCCTACCCCGAGGTGCGCAAGGAAATGCGCGGTCGCTATCCCAGGCATCCGTGGCCGGAGGACCCGTTCACCGCGGTGGCGACCATGCGCACCCAGCGTCGGCGTTGATGCCCGGGTGGTGATGCCTGGGTGGTGATGCCCGGATGGTGATGCCTGGGTCGTGATGCCTGGGTCGTGATGCCTGGGTGGTGATGCCCGGGTGGTGATGCCTGGGTGGTGATGCCCGGGTCGTGATGCCTGGGCGGCTTGGGTCCTGGTCGCCCGCGGCGGGATCGCCGTCGTCTTGACAGGCCCGCCGCCCGGCGCGACCATCGCCGCCTCTCCTGGCGGCTCGGCGGGTGTCCGGCTCGCCCAGTCCATCTTGTTTCACACAGATCCAGAGTCCGTCCATGTCCGCCGATCTTCTGCCCGCACTGCTTGAACAGATCAACGGTGACGCTCGCCGACACGCCGATTGGGGCCGGGTCGCGAGCTATATTCCCGAGCTTGCCTGCGTCGATCCCGCGCAGTTTGCGATCAGCGTGTGCTGCGTCGATGGTCGCGAGTACCACGCCGGGGATGTCGGCGTCGGTTTCTCGATTCAAAGCGTGTCGAAGGTGTTCACCCTGGCGCTGGCGCTTGGCCGTTTCGGTGATGGGCTGTGGGAGCGGGTCGGCAAGGAGCCGTCGGGCAGGGCGTTCAACTCCATCGTGCAGTTGGAGGTGGAAGACGGCATCCCGCGCAACCCGTTCATCAATGCCGGTGCGATTGTCACTACCGATGCGGTACTCGGCAGCAACGCACCACGCGATACCCTCGGGGAAATTCTGCTGTTTCTGCGAGAGGCCGCCGAGGATGGCGATATCCACATCAATGACAGCGTCGCTCGCTCGGAGTATGCCACCGGGGATCGTAATTTCGCCCTGGCCCACTTTCTGCGCTCTTGCGGCAACCTCCACAATAGCTGTGACAAGGTCCTCGGGACCTACTTCCACCATTGCGCCATCGAGATGACCACCGCCCAGCTGGCACGGGCCGCGAGATTTCTGTGTGGTGGCTTCGCCGGGCAACGCATGATCGGGATCGAGCGAGTGCGCTCGATCAATGCGCTGATGATGACCTGTGGTCACTACGACGGCTCCGGCGCCTTCGCCTACCGGGTCGGTTTCCCTGGCAAGAGCGGTGTCGGCGGCGGCATCATGGCGGTGGTACCCAATGTCGCGTCGATTGCGGTGTGGTCCCCGGGGCTCGATCGCTACGGCAACTCCCAGCAGGGCACCGCGGCCCTGGAGCGGCTGTCTCGGGACACCGGGTGGTCGGTGTTTTCCTGATGGCCCGCGGCGGCGTGTCCAGCGCCCGATAGGGCGGCTCGCCTCGATCTGTCACGTTTTTTCTCGCTCTTTCACGCTGAAGGCTCTCTCACGCTAAAGGCTCTCTCACGCTAAAGGCTATCTGATGTCCACCCCCGAGACGCGCTGCCCCTGCGGCAGTGGACTGGCGCTGCCACGGTGCTGCCAACCGCTTCACCAGGGCGCCTGCGCCACGACCCCCGAGGCCCTGATGCGATCCCGCTACAGCGCCTTTGCGCTGGGGCTGGACGATTATCTCAGGGAAACCTGGCATCCCGACAGCAGGCCGGCGGTGGTGTCCGACGACGGGACCGAGTGGAAGCGGCTTGAGGTGCTGGCGTCGTCGATGCAGGGCGACAGTGGCCGAGTGCACTTTCGTGCCACCTTCACCGAAGGCGCAGGGCGTCGCCAGCGCTGGGGCGTGCTCGAGGAGGATTCTCGCTTCACGCGAGAACAGGGACGTTGGCTCTATCTTGACGGCGCCCCCCGAGTCGAGCGTCTCAAGCCGGGCCGCAATGACTCTTGCCCCTGTGGCAGCCAGCGCAAGTTCAAGGCTTGCTGTGGGCGTTGAGTCATGCTCGCTGGTGCGTTAGCAGTGGTGTCGCTTCGGCGATACGTATGCCCTACGCCCTGTACCACATGCTCTCCCACCAGCACCTGGCTCACCTATCCTGCATCATTTCCCACACCGAAGGCATGTCCGGTTCTCGTCGGTCTGTTAGGTGGCTGCGCGTTGCGCCAACGACCAGCACGGTTTGACTGGTCCGGCGCCGCCTCGCGTGCCGCTTATGTCAGGATGGGTGTCGTTTGTGGCTTGGCGATCAAGTTGATGAGGTTGCTACGACGTTGGTCGACAGGTTGGGGGCGTGCCATTGTAAAGCTCCTGATATATTTGGCAAGTTGCTATTAACTCGTCATGAGTTCCCGTTGATGCAATTTTTCCGCGATGGAGAACCAGGATTTTGTCGGCATTGATAATAGTGGATAAACGATGAGCAATCATAATGGTGGTTATCCCTTTTGATACCATGTTGATGTTTTTTGAGACAGTCCTCTCGGTGTTCATGTCTAGGGAGGAAGTTGCCTCATCAAAGATCATGAGTCTTGGGTTTTTTAATACGGCCCGTGCAATGCCTATTCGTTGACGTTGTCCGCCTGATAATTTCATTCCTCGATCGCCAACGATTGTGTTGAGCCCGTCGTCAAGTGATCTGACAAAATGTTCAAGGTCGACGGACGCCAATGCATCCATCAGCAATGCGTCTGGCGATGCTTCGCCAAAATCAAGGTTGAATCTCAAGGTATCATTGAATAGCGTGATATCTTGGGATACGACTCCGATAGAGTTTCTCGCGGCGTCTCTGGAGACGTTTGAAAGGCTACAACCTCCTAGCAGTATGTCTCCCTTGGAGATATCGTAATGTCGCATAATCAGCTTGGCTATCGTGGATTTTCCTGCGCCGGATGCACCAACAATGGCATACGTCATTCCCTCGGGTACGGTAAAAGAAATGTCATCAAGGATGTTGTTCTTGTTGGTATAGGCGAAGTCGACATTTTCGAATGTTATGGAGCAGGCATCAAGCTTTATATGATCTCTTTCGTAACCATCTCTGTCGGTTTCCATTGGGATCGACAAGATGTTGTCCAGTTGCTCTATGTCGACAGCGCTTTCCTTGATTTGTCGATAAGCGAAAGCTAATCTTCTTAGCGGCATAATGAGCTGTATCGTCAACACGTTTATCATGACGAATGCGCCAAGAGTTATAGATCCACTCTCGAGCAAGTTAAGAGATATTAGCATTATAGGGGTTAGTGCTCCACCGATGGCCAAAACCTGCATCGAACCGATGAAAGCGGACCATCGAAAGAACTTGGTGCAATGCTCTTCAAAAATTGACATGTGTGTAAAATACTTTTCTTTTAACTTTTTTTCCATGTTGAATGACTTTACGGTCTCTTCAGAGGCGAGTATCTCTCCCAGCACTTGGTGTGTTTTGTTGTTTTCTTCTGTAAAGGCTCTTTGCCATGGCCTTATTTTCTCCGATCCGCCGATAGCTATAGCGACGAGCAAGACGATCGAGGTTAATAGAATGGCAAATACGGATCCTGGGAAAAGGAAGAATACGATGGTGGCGACTAGCAGGAACTCCAGCGTTACCGGAATTATTGTCTCTAATGCTACTGAAACTATTTCATGGGTGCCATATCGTGCTTTCGATATTATTTCGGGTAATGTATGCTTTTCCTTTCCCAGGAAAAAAGAGCTTGGTAATCTTATTATATGGTCGAAGGCCCGGTCAGCAAGATGTCGTTGCGCAGAAAGAGTAAAGTCGGTGAATACGGACTTCCAAAGTTCGTCAATAACTTTTGCAACGACAAAGCATGTGCCATATATTAGGATTATGCTTCTGGTTGGTAGGTCATGCAGTCGTTGGGCGGAGCCAGCGATGCTATCGATAATCTCCATGTACAGGAGTGGTTGGGCAACGGTTAGAAGGGAACTAAGGGTTGATAGCAATGCAAGTAATGAAAGAAATAGCTTTAGCCGCTTGGGGCAGTTTGATAAGTTTAGGGCTCTAATGAAGCGACTAATGTCATCGTAAAAGCTTTTCATACGGCATCTCTATGTTTTGGGTGCCCTGGTTACCCGGTCTCGTGCGATGGATAACTCGCTTGTGAGATAACTCTGGTTGGTTCTTGCAGCGAAGCCCGGTGTGAGCGAGTGGGGCTTTTGGTGGGCAGTCCCGGGGGACTTGGCCGCGGGGGGCTTCAGATGGACAGGCTCGGCGCGTGCCAGGTGGTTCGTGATTGGCTTGGCCAACAACGTTGCCGTTTCGCTCCTCTGCGTTGGACCCATCATCGGCCAGTACCTTGACGATGGACGGCGATGTCGGGCGGATGTAACTGGGAGGCTGGGGGTAGCACAAAGGCGAGGCAGAACAGCTCGCACAATGAAGGCGCTTCGCCTCAGCCAAGAACTCGACTGGTGGCGTGGCTTGCCGATGATCAGGGTGTACCGGCGAGACTCACTCACTTGGACTCATTCACCTTTCGTCATCACCAAGAGACCAAGGGTACGAGCGTCACGCATTGTGGGATATCCCATATCTCTTACACGCGTTGATCGGCGTAAGACATTACCGCGCTCCCTGCTGGTGTGGTGTCATGCCTGGTTGAGGTGTTGATCCCGGGGGGGATGCATCGAGGTGGCCTTGTATTGGCCCGTCTCAGCGAACCGGGCCAGATGGCCTGTCGCGAGAGCGAAGGGGCGCCGATGCAGGCGCGACGGGTGCCGTCAGGCGACAGGTCCAAAGCGACAGGCAACGAAGGCGGCCGTGGAGCCGATGTTGGCAGCCGCGATCGCTCCCCGATGCCGACATGCGGCATCGACTACCAGGAAAAGGCCGCCCGATAGGGCGGCCAGTGGTTTGCGCATGGCGCAGACGGTGTCGCTTGGCAGAGGGCGTCAGGCTCAGTCCTGCAGCATCGGCAGGTCGAGGCCGTTTTCACGCGCGCACTGCTTGGCGATGTCGTAGCCGGCGTCGGCATGGCGCATGACGCCGCTGGCCGGGTCGTTGCGCAGCACGCGGCCGAGGCGGGTGTGGGCGTCGTCGCTACCGTCGGCGACGATGACCACACCGGCGTGCTGGGAAAAGCCCATGCCCACGCCACCACCGTGGTGCAGCGAGACCCAGGTCGCGCCGCCGGCGGTATTGGCCAGGGCATTGAGCAGCGGCCAGTCGGAGACGGCGTCGGAGCCGTCCAGCATCGCCTCGGTCTCGCGGTTGGGACTTGCCACCGAGCCGGAGTCCAGGTGGTCGCGGCCGATCACGATGGGTGCCTTGAGCTCTCCGCTCTTGACCATCTCGTTGAAGGCCTGGCCGAGACGCACGCGATCCTTCAGCCCCACCCAGCAGATACGCGCCGGCAGACCCTGGAAGCTGATGCGCTCGCGGGCCATGTCGAGCCAGTTGTGCAGGTGCTTGTCGTCGGGCAGCAGTTCCTTGACCTTGGCGTCGGTCTTGTAGATGTCTTCAGGATCGCCGGATAGCGCCACCCAGCGGAACGGGCCGATACCCTGGCAGAACAGCGGACGGATGTAGGCGGGCACGAAGCCGGGGAAGTCGAAGGCATTCGCGACGCCTTCTTCCTGGGCCATCTGACGGATGTTGTTGCCGTAGTCGAAGGTCGGTGCGCCCATCTTCTGGAAGTCGAGCATGGCCTGAACGTGGACCGCCATGGACTGCTTGGCGGCCTTGACCACGACGTCTGGTTCGGTCTGGGCGCGGGCGACGTATTCGTCCCAGGTCCAGCCCGCCGGCAGGTAGCCGTGCAGCGGGTCGTGGGCACTGGTCTGATCGGTCACCATGTCCGGCTGGACGCCGCGCCTGACCAGTTCCGGCAGCACCTCGGCGGCGTTGGCACAGAGCGCGATGGAAATCGCCTTGCCTTCCTGGGTGTACTTGTCGATGCGCGCCAGGGCGTCGTCGAGATCGCTCGCCTGCTCGTCGACATAGCGAGTACGCAGACGGAAGTCGATGCTGGACTGCTGGCATTCGATGTTCAGCGAGCAGGCGCCGGCCAGGGTCGCCGCCAGCGGCTGAGCCCCCCCCATGCCACCCAGGCCTGCCGTCAGCACCCAGCGACCGGTGAGGTTGCCGGCGAAGTGCTGGCGACCGGCTTCGACGAAGGTTTCGTAGGTGCCCTGGACGATGCCCTGGGAGCCGATGTAGATCCAGGACCCGGCGGTCATCTGGCCGTACATCATCAGGCCTTTCTTATCCAGTTCGTTGAAGTGCTCCCAGTTGGCCCAGGCCGGCACCAGGTTGGAGTTGGCGATCAACACACGCGGTGCATCCTTGTGCGTCGGGATCACCGCGACCGGCTTGCCGGACTGCACCAGCAGGGTTTCGGTGTCCTCGAGACGCTTGAGCACCTCGACGATCTTGTCGAAGCATTCCCAGTTGCGCGCGGCGCGGCCGATGCCGCCGTACACCACCAGCTCTTCCGGACGCTCGGCGACGTCGGGGTGAAGGTTGTTCATCAGCATGCGTAGGGCGGCTTCGGTCAGCCAGCTTTTGCACGACAGGTCGGTGCCGGTGTCGGCCGCGATACGGCGAGTCGGATCGTGACGGTCGGTCTTGGGCGGAGTGATCGGGTTCATGGCTATCTCGTGATGGTGGTGGGTGCAGAAGGCGTGGCGACTAGTGGCCGCGGGTCAGTTGATGGACCAGCCGGGCGGCGAGTCGGGCCGTCCGCTGGTCGATGTCATATGCCGGATTGACCTCGGCGATATCGATGAGCCGAACCTTGCCGCTTTGCCGCAGGCAGTCGAGGATCGGCTCGAAGTGGGGCAGGATCACGCCGCGGGAAGCCGGGGCGCTGACCCCGGGAGCGTCGCTGGCCGGGAAGACGTCCATGTCGATACTCAGATAGAGGTGGTCACAGCTGGCGACCAGGCGCTGAACGTCACGCGTGATGGTGGCGATGCGGCTGTCGCGGAACTCGCGGTCCTGGTGGACCAGCACCCTGAGACGCCTGGCGGTGTCGAACAGGGCCTTGGTGTTGGCGGCCTCGCTGACGCCGAGGCAGGCGTAGCGAAAAGGCCAGCGCAACCTGGCGCAGTCGTTGGCGATCTGGGCAAAAGGGGTGCCGGACGAGGTCGTGACGGCCGGGTCGCGCAGATCGAAGTGGGCGTCGAGGTTGATGATGCCCACCACGGGACGCCGTTCACGGCCCCTCAGGTGCTGTGACAGGCCGAGCCAGCTGGCATAGGCGACTTCGTGGCCACCGCCGAGCACGACAGGCAACTGACCGGCGTCGAGTAGAGGCGCGATGCGGTCGCCGAGCTCGGCTTGGGCCTGCTCCAGGTTGTCGCCCTGACAGGAGACGTCACCACCATCGAAGGCCGGGCCGCTGCGATGCCAGGCCATGGGGGCCAGGGCACGGCGAATGGCCTGGGGGGCATCGGCGGCACCGACGCGCCCCTGGTTGCGTGCCACCCCGGCATCGCTGGCGAAGCCGAGCAGCACCACGCCGGGCTCTGCATCGTGATGATAGGGCGCGATGCGCTGGTGCCAGCGCTCGCTGTCGGGTTCGGGGTCCTCGCGGCCCTGCCAGATCCCCATGTCGGGGGGCGTGAAGGCCGTGGAAGCCTGCTTGGCCGGCCCTTGGTCGGGTGTGCACCGATCATCCATGGGTGAGCACTCCCTCCAGCAGACGGTGGCGCAGGCGCCCCGGCTGCACGGCGTAGGCCAGTTCCGCCGGGCTTTCGACGTTCCAGACGCAGAGATCGGCGGTGGCACCTGGGGTCAGGTGCCCGAGGCGCGACTCGCCCAGCGCCTGGGCGGCATGGCGGGTCATGCCCGCCAGAGCCTCCTGGGGGGTGAGCCGGAACAGCGTGCAGGCGAGATTGAGCATCAGGGTCGGAAAGAAGATCGGCGATGTGCCCGGGTTGGCGTCCGAGGACACCGCCATCGGAACGCCGGCGGCGCGTAGCGCCGCGATCGGCGGACATCGGGTTTCACGCAGGGTGTGGAAGGCACCAGGTAGCAGCACGGCCACGCAGCCGGCGGCGGCCATGGCGTCGATGCCTGCGTCGTCGAGGTACTCGATATGGTCTGCGGAGAGCCCCGCGTACTGGGCGGTCAGGCGGGAGGCTCCCATCAGCGATAGCTGTTCGGCGTGGGCCTTGACCGGCAAGCCGTGGGCCTTCGCCGCCTCGAACACGCGTCGGCACTGATCAAGGTCGAAGGCGATGTTCTCGCAGAATACATCGACCGCATCGGCCAGGCCTTCGCGGCTGGCCCGGGGCAGGATCTCCTGGCATACCAGGTCGATGTAGCCATCGGGATCGCCCTTGAACTCCGGGGGCACGGCGTGGGCAGCCAGCAGGGTGGTGGTGACGCGAACCGGCAACTCGTTGCCGAGCCGGCGGGCGATGCGCAGCATGCGCAGCTCATGCTCGACGCTCAAGCCGTAGCCGGACTTGATCTCCACGGTGGTGACGCCGTCGTCGATCATCGCCATCAAGCGCTTGGCGGCGGCGTCATACAGCGTCTCGTCGCTGGCATCACGGGTGGCCTTGACGGTGCCCAGAATGCCGCCGCCTTGACGCGCGATCTCTGCGTAGCTGACGCCTTCCAGGCGGCTCTCGAATTCGCCGGCGCGCTGGCCGCCGAACACCAGGTGCGTGTGGCAGTCGATCAGCCCTGGTGTCATGACCCCGCCGCTTCCCATGTCGATGGTTCCGGCGCAGGGCTCGGCGGAGAGCTCGCAAGAAGGCGCGATCGTTTCGATGCACGGGCCCTGGGTAATGACGGTCATGGGCTCGGGGAGCGTCGACAGGCCGTCGAAGACGCTGACGTCTCGCCATAGACGGCGAGTGGTATCGGTCGTGGGCATGCGGCTCTCCGTTGCGGTATATTGTATATACAAATATACGCTACGAACGTAGACGTCAAGTTATGTCCGGGTATGCCTCTTGCTTGTGGTCCAATACGCGTGCGTCGATATCTGGTTGATAAAAAGCGATAATCTCAGAAAAATCATCGATGGTTCGTGGTCGATGATCGCTGTCTTAGACCATGGTCTAGTGCCTGGCAGTTCTCGTGAATGCCGAAGTCCTCTATCGTGTATGTATATACAAAAAGGACCCAGGTCCGTTCTTCATGAGGTTCATGCCATGGCCAATCCCCCCGCGACTCAGGCGCCGATCCGGCGCGTGTCACTTGCGACCGTCCTGCGGCTCTTTGTTCCGAGTCTGCTCGGCATCTTCATCTTCTTCATTCCCGTGACTTACAACGCACGTTCGACGATCCCGCTGGACCACATGGTCGGTGTGGTGCGAGAGGCCTTGGGGGATTACACCGGGCTCTATGCCATGGCCCTGATCGTGGCGGGAGCGCTATATCCCTTGATCACCGGGCATTGGCGGCGCAGCGTCACCGACACGCTGTTCACGGTGCTCAAGCTGTTTGGTGTCGTCGCCGGCGTCATGGCGCTTACCGGCATGGGCCCGGCGCTGCTGCAGGAACCGGACATGCTGCCGTTTCTGTTCGACAAGCTGGTGGTGACTGTGGGGCTGATCGTGCCGATCGGCGCGATCTTTCTGGCCTTGCTGATCAGCTATGGCTTGCTGGAGCTCATCGGTGTCCTGGTTCAGCCGATCATGCGCCCCATCTGGCGTACGCCGGGGCGCAGCGCGATCGATGCCGTGGCGTCGTTTGTCGGCAGCTACTCGATCGGCCTGTTGATCACCAACCGCGCCTATTGCGCGGGGCAATATTCGGCCCGGGAGGCGGCGATCATCGCGACCGGCTTCTCGACGGTGTCGGCGCCGTTCATGGTCATCGTGGCCAAGTCGCTGGATCTGATGACGGTGTGGAACCAATACTTCTGGCTGACCCTGGTGGTGACCTTCGTCGTCACCGGGGTGACGGCGCGGATGTGGCCGCTGACCGGCATGGATGCCACGCTCACCGATGGCGAACCCGATGTCGTCCCGGGCCAGCGTCTGGCGTTGGCGTGGAAGACCGGGGTGGCGGTCGCCGCAGACGCGCCGAGCCTGGTGCAGAGCGTGCGCCAGACCCTGCGCGAGGGGGTGCTGATGGCGATGAGTATTCTGCCCTCGATCATGTCCGTGGGGCTCGTCGGGCTGCTGCTGGCCAAGTACACCCCGGTATTCGACTGGCTTGGCTGGCTGTTCTATCCGATCGTCGCGCTGTTCGGCATCGAACATGCCCAGGAGCTGGCCCAGGCAAGCGCGGCGGGGCTGGCCGAGATGTTCCTGCCGGCCCTGCTGCTCGGAGGCGATGCCGGTATCGACTTCGTGGCGCGCTTTGCGGCAGGCGTGGTGTCCGTTTCCGGGGTGCTGTTCTTCTCGGCGTCGATTCCTTGCATCCTGGCGACCAGCATTCCGATTTCACTGTGGCGAATCGTAGTGGTGTGGTTCGTGCGGGTCGCGTTGAGCCTGCTGATGGCGATCCCGCTGGGCATGCTGCTGCAGTAGGGCGGCGGCGCACGATAACGAAACGGCCGGGCTCACTTGCCCGGCCGTTTGCGTGTTGTCTGGTCGCTTGCGGCCGCCGTCAGGCCACGCCCTCGGCGCGCCAGGCAGAGCGCAGCTTGTAGCGATCGCCGGGGTGAATCAGTCGGGCGTAGCTGATCAGCAGTTCGTGGGACCAGGTCCGGCGCGAGAGGCAAAGGCAAGGGGATGAGCCGGGAATCTCCAGGGCACGGGCCGTCTGCTCATCGACCAGCTGGGCCTCGACCACATGCTCGATGTCGGTGATCGGCCAGGCCTGGATCAGGACCTGGTGGGGGGTCTGGTGATGGAAGTCGGTGTCGAGATAGTCCGGCATATGGCGTGGGTTGACGTAGCGGTCCTCGAGCTGGATCGGAATGTCGTTTTCCAGGTGCACGATGCGGGTGTGAAATACCGGTGATCCTCGCCGCAGCCCCAGGTGCACGGCGATATCCTCGCTGGCATCGACGGCCTCGCTCAATTCGATGCGGTTGCCGTAGGTGTGGCCTCTGCTGCGGACCTCCTCGGCGATATTGTGGACTTCGACCAGCGACGATTCTGCCTTGCGCTCGGTGACGAAGGTGCCGGCGCCCGGCTGACGCGTGAGGTACCCTTGCTGAACCAGGTCGCGAATGGCCTTGTTGGCGGTCATGCGGCTGACATTGAAGTCGTCGGCCAGCTGTTCTTCCGCGGGGATGCGGTGCTCGACCGGCCACTCGCCGCCTTGGATCTTGGCGAGGATGTGTTGCTGGATTTCCAGATAGCGAGGCGGAGTGCGAGCCATGTGACGTCCTGTTCCTGATAGCGCTAATGTTCAGCGTGGATAGCGAATAGTGTAACCTCGGCGGTCACTTTGAACACCTGTGAGTCCCGTTGTTGTACGCGTCTGTGCGCTGGGCTCGTTCTCGCTCAGGTGCCAACCCACGGAGGAAATAGCATGGCCCATGATGTCGACGATGGGCGCCGTTACAGCCCGGCTGCGGCGCGTAACCGCGATCCGATCCGTGAGGTGCTGGCAACGTACTTGCCGGACAGGGCGAACGTCCTCGAGCTCGCCAGCGGCACCGGTGAGCACGCGATCCATATGGCCGGTGCCTATCCCGACTGGCGCTGGCAGCCGAGCGATCTATCGAGCGAGGCGCTGGTCTCCATCGAGGCCTGGCGAGCACATGCCGGGCTCGCCAATGTCCTGCCTGCCGAGCGTCGCGATGTGCTCAGTCCCTGGGATGACGTGGAGGCCCCGCTCGATGCGATGGTCGCCATCAACCTGATCCACATCTCGCCCTGGGCGGTGACCGAGGCGTTGATGGCCAAGGCCGGGGTGCACCTGGCGCCTGGCGGCGTCGTGTTTCTCTACGGGCCGTATCGGCGCGGTGGGGAACATACCGCAGACAGCAACGCCGCCTTCGATCAAGACCTGAAGCGCCGCGATCCGCGCTGGGGCGTGCGTGACCTGGAGGCGGTCGAGGCCGAGGCAAGGACGCATGGCCTGGCATTGGTCTGCGTCGAGCCGTTGCCTGCCAATAACCTTGCGGTGGTGTTTCGGCGTGATTGATGGCGGGCGTCGCCGATGCCGGCGAGGGCGACAACGCAAGGCCCGGTGATGGTCCGGGCCTTGCGCTTACGGCGAGTGGGTGACGCGCGTCACTCGGCCTGCGCCAGCCAGCGGTGATAGTCCTCGAGGCCCTGGCGAATATCGGTGTACTTCGGCTCGAACCCGAGATCTTGCCGTGCCCGGGTGATGTCCAGCGGGCTGCCCCTGACAACAAACGGCCCCGGCCCCAGGCGCATGCCGCTGTCGTGGCCGAGAATATCGCTGACGGTATCGATGATGGTCTGATGGGCCACCGGCACACCGCAGGAAATATTGTAGTGGCGATGCGGCACGCTGTCGGCGTCGAACAGCTCAATGATGCCCTGGGCGGTGTCTTCGACGTGGGTCCAGTCGGTGGTCTGGTCGCGGCCGTTGTCTGGGCGCACGTCGCGTAGTCCTTCCAGCGGGCCGAACATGGCCTGGTAGACCGCATGCATGTGGGAAGGGCGCTTGCCGGGGCCGTAGACGAAGAACAGTCGAGCCTGACGGATATCCATGCCGAAGGTGGCGCTGTACTGGTCGCCGTAGAGCTCGCCTGAGATCTTGGTGGCGCCATACAGGTCGGTTGCCTTGTAGGGCATCGCCTCGTGCTGGGGGCCTTCGGCATCCCCGTAGACGGCCCCCGAGCTCATGTTGACGACCTTGTCGATACCCAGCAGGCGGCAGGTCTCGTAGACGTTCAGGGTGCCCATGGCGTTGATCGAGAGATGCTTGAAGGGCCGCGTCTGGAAGGTCGGGCCGGCGATCACCGAAACGCCGTGGATCACGCCTTCGAGTTCGTCGCGGTAGCGCAGAAAGGTCTCGAATAGCGTATGGGTGTCGAGCACGTCGACCGCCTCGAAGTGGATCTTGTCGCGCACCTCCATCAGGTAGTCGAGGCCCATGCGCTCGACGTGGGGCGTGGCCATGTCGCAGATGATGACCTTCTTGCCCTGACGGGCGAGCAGGGTGGCGACCCAGGAACCGACGTGGCCCAGGCCACCGGTGATCAGAACGGCCATGAAGAAATCTCCTTGATAAGCAATTGGCGCGTGACCGGGGCAAGGCACAGACGGTGTGTCCGCCGTGCCCGGCGCAGGCGTCAGGTCAACAACAGGTTGGGCAGGAACATCACGATGGACGGGAACAGCGTGATGATGATCAGCACGATCACGAGCGGGATGTAGAACGGCAGCGTGGCTCGCACCAGCGCCGTGAACGGCAGGTTAGTGATCTTCTGGATGGCGAACAGGACGGTACCGACCGGTGGCGTGATCAGCCCGATCATCAGGTTGAAGATCATCAGTACGCCGAAGTGCACCGGGTCGATGCCGTACTGGACGACCACCGGCACCAGCAGCGGCGTCAGCAAGAACAGGGCCGGCACCGAGTCGATGAACAGGCCGATCAGCAGAATGAACAGGCTCAGCAGCAGCAGCAGGATCATCGGGTCGCTGATCGTCGCCAGCAGGAAGTCCGCGACCAGGGCGGTCACCTGGTAGCGTGCCAGGATCCAGCTGTACAGGGCGCTGCCGGCGATGATCAGCAACAGCACCGAGGTGTCGATGGCGGTATCGCGCAGGATGTTGAAGAACTCCCGCAATGTGATCGAGCGATAGACGCAAAACGAGATGATCATGCAGTACAGCAGCGCCACGACCGACGCTTCGGTAGGCGTGAACAGCCCCGACAGGATGCCGACCAGGATGATTACCGGCGTCAGCATCGGCAGCACGCCTCGGGACAGCGCCTTGAGAAACTCGCTGAACGTCGCCCTGGCGCGGGTGGGGTAGCCACGGCGGTGGGAAATCACCGCCACCATCACCATCAGGCCCAGGCCCATGAACAGCCCCGGCAGAATGGAGCCGAGGAAGATGGCGGCGATGGAGGCGTTGGCCAGCGCTCCGTAGATGACCGCGGGGATGCTCGGCGGAATGATCGGGCCGATGGTGGCCGAGCTTGCCGTGACCGCGGCGCTGAAGTCGGTGGGAAAGCCGTCGTCTTCCATGGCCTTGATTTCGACTGCGCCAAGGCCACCGGCGTCGGCCACGGCGGAGCCGGACATGCCGGCGAAGATCATGCTGGCGAGCACGTTGACGTGGCCGAGCCCACCCTTCAGGTGACCGACGGCGCAGCGAGCGACGTCGAAGACGCGGTCCGAGATGCCGGCGGCGTTCATCAGCCTGCCGATCAACAGAAACGCCGGAATCGCCAGCAGGGTGAAGCTATTGACGCCGTAGAGGGTGCGCTGGGCGATCATTTCTAGTGGCACGTCGGCGAAGCCGCGGGTGTAGGCCAGCACGATGGCCGATGAGGCGATCATGGCGAAGGCCACCGGGACGCCCAGCATCAGTAGCACGATCAGGCCGATGAACATGATGGCGAAGATTTCCATGGTCAATCACTCCTGGTCGAAGGGGCGTCGGTGGGAAGCGTTCGAGGCTGCCCGCGCAGGCGATGGATCAGATCCTCGATCAGCAGCAGGACCATCAGGCCGGCGGCGATGAGTTGCATCAGGTACAGATAGGAGAAGCTCATATCGAAGGTGCTGGCGAAGACCCCGGCGGTGCGCTCCATCATGTTGAAGGCGCCGCCCATCACCATCACCAGCACCAGGATGCTGACGCCATCGGCGAGGATGGCGACCGCGCGCTGGGCACCCGCCGGTAGCAAGTCGGTGACGATGGTGATGCGAATGTGCTCCTGATAGCGCAGCGCGAGCACCGAGCCGAGGAAGATCTCGGCCAGGAACAGGTAGCGTGAGACCTCGTCGGTCCAGGGCACCGCCAGGCCCAGGGCGTAGCGTGAAATCACCTGAATGCCCATGACGATGAGCATCAGGCTGAAGGCGCCGACGACGATGGCGGTCAATAGCCACCAGAAGCCGGCGACGCCCCGCGCCAGAGGAGATTGATGAGTCATGGAGGGCTCCGAGGAGCCCCCGCCGAGGCGGGGGCTGGTGTCACTTGAGCAGAGACAGCACGTAGTCGCGCACCGCGGGATCGTAGTCCTCGGCGATGGTTTCTACCGCTGGACGAGCGTCGGCGCGGAAGGCCTCGACGTCGGGTTCGATGATCTCCATGCCCCGCTCTTCGAGCTGTTGATAGAGCTCGGCCTGGCCCTGGCTGACCAGCTCATCGCCCCAGGCGGTGGCCTCGTCGATGGCGGCCAGCACGATCTCGCGGTTGTCCTCGGAGAGGCCCTGGTAGAAGTCCTCGTTCATCAGCCAGTGGAAGAACGAGTAGACGTGCTCGGTGCGGCTGAGATAGTCCTGAACCTCGAACAGCTTGCCGGCGACGATGTTGTCGACCGGGTTCTCCTGCATGTCGATGACTCCGGTCTGCAGCGAGGTGTAGACCTCGGGCCAGGCGATGGGGCTCGGTAGGGCGCCGATTTCGCCCCACACCGTCACCCAGGGGGCGATCTCGGGGACCCGCATGCGCACTCCGCTGACGTCGTCCGGGGTGGTGACCGGGGAGTTGGAGGTCAGATTGCGCGGGTTGCGCGCCGACAGCCCGACCAGACGCATGTTGCCCTTGGCGATCAGGCTCTGGTTCAGCGCCTCGCCGATGTCGCCCTCGTAGATCTTGCGTGCCTGGGCGCTGGAGTCGTAGACGAAGGGCAGGTCGGCGGCGGAAAACTCCGGGGCATAGAGGGTCATCGGCATGGAGCCGCCGAGGGCGATGTCGTACTCGCCGTAGCTGGCGCCTTCCAGGTGGTCGCGCTCTCCGCCGACTTCGGTGCCGAGCAGGGTGACGCTGATGTCGCCGCCGGTCTGCTCTTCGATGTTGGCCTTGAGGCGCTCACCGATCTTGAACATGGCGTGGGACGGATCGGTGTGGATGGCGATGGCCATCTCCTCGGCGCTGACCGGACCTGCGACGGCGAGACTAAAGGCGCCAGCAAGTACCATTGGCGCTAGGGTGCGGGTTGTCATTGTGGTTGTCTCCCAGAGTTGGCGGTTCGTCCGAAGCGGTCGTCGGGGCTTGGCTTCGGCAGTGTCACGACTCGAGATGTGCCGTTCGAGTAGCGTTAGAGAGAAACCTAGCAGGCGCGCCATGGTAGCGCTACCATTTTGATGGTAGCGCTACCACTACTTTGGTATTGGGGTACACTGCAGGTGACAGGATCACGACTTCAGGAAGGGCGCCATGGACAAGACGGATAGCCGCTCGCGCAAGCGCCACCGCGGGCAGGGCAGAGTGACGTTGGCCGATGTGGCCAAGGCCGCTGGGGTGGCACCGATCACGGTGTCACGGGCATTGAATTCGCCGGATCGCGTATCGCCTAAGGTCAGGGCGCGGGTCGAGGAGGCGGTGGAGGCGCTCGGGTACGTGCCGAACTTGATCGCCGGAGGGCTCGCCGCCGCGGGTACCAAGGTCATTCCCGTCATCGTGCCGTCGCTGTCCATTCTGACCTTTATCGAGGTGATCCATGCGATCGGCCAGCGGCTCGAGAGCGCCGGTTACCAGATGCTGTTGGCCTCGACCGACTGGGACCTGGATCGCGAGGCGGATCTGGTCGATACGGTGCTGGGCTATTCGCCCTCCGGGGTGATCCTGACGGGGCTGCGTCACCGCCCGCGAGTGGTGTCGCGGCTCAAGGGTTGGGGCAGGCCGGTGGTCGAGATCATGGAGTACGGCGAGTCCGTCATCGACATGAACGTCGGCGTCGATGGCGATAGCCTCGGGCGCGCCATGGCCACCCATTTGATGGCGCGGGGCTATCGGCGCATCGCCTTCGTCGGGTCGAATCTCGATCGCGATTACCGCGGCCGCCAGCGGATGCAAGGGCACCAGAGCGCACTCGAACAGGCCGGGTTCGACGCCAGTTGGGTACTGGAATACGCCGAGCCGGCCTCCTATGCGGTGGGCGCCCAGGCGCTTAAGGAGGTGATGGCGATGTCACCACGACCCGACGCGCTTCACTGCTCCAACGATATTCTCGCCGCCGGCGCTCTGCTCGAGGCCAACCGCCAGGGGGTCGCCGTGCCGGGGGAAGTCGCCATCGGTGGCTATCTGGGGCTGTCCATCGCCGAGCATCTGACGCCACGGCTGACGACGCTGGCGGTGCCGCGGGCCGAGATGGGCACCCAGGCCGCCGAACTCCTCCTGGCGCGCCTGGCCGGGGGCGACCCCGAGCGGCCACGCCGGGACATCGGCTTCACCCTGGTGGAGGGGGACAGCACCTGAGGTGGGTGCTGGTAAAACAAGCGTCACTCATTGATCGGGAAATTCACCGGGCACGCGGTACTTGACGCCCTCGGCCTGGCGCTCCTGCTCGGTCTTGGTTGCGTCTTCGGCGGGTACGCCCCAGACGGTTTCCTTGCGGCCATCGTCCCAGGTGTAGGTGGTGCAACCGGAGAGCAGGGTGACGGCAAGTAGCGTCGGCAGGGCGAGACGCCGGGCGGTATTGGACATGCAGACCTCCTTGGTGAATTTGCACGATGTGCCAGTGGGCTGGCGCCGATGCTCGCAGGTTGCGAGTAGCGACGCCAGCGCGAGTGAGGGCCTGGTGTCAGCTTCCGGAGATGCCGAGCCACATGGGCAGATAGACGACCAGCAATAGCACGCCGACGAGGCCCAGCAGATAGGGCACTATCGCCTTGGTGATGCGCTCGAGCGGTAGCTGGGTCACCGATGAGGCGACGTAGAGGTTGATCGCGACCGGTGGCGTGATCATGCCGATGGCGAGCCCGACCACGATGATCAGCCCAAAATGGACCGGGTCGATGCCGAGCTGCGTGACCAGCGGCAATAGCACCGGCGTCAGGATGATCAGCGCACTGGCGGTCTCGATGAACACGCCGGTGGCCAGGATCACGGCGACCACCAGCAGCATGATCACGTACGGGTCGCTGGACAGCGACAGCACCGATTCGGCGATCTGTGCCGGTACCTGGGCGCTGGACAGGGTCCAGCTCAGCACCGCGGAGGTGGCGATCACCAGCATGATCACCGAGGTGGTGATCGCCGAGCGGATCATCACCCGATAGACGTCCCTGGGCGTCAGGTCGCGGTAGACGACCAGCGACACGATCAGGGCGTAGACCACCGCGACGACGGCGGCCTCACTCGGCGTGAAGACCCCCGAAAAGATGCCGCCGAGGATGATGACCGGTGTCATCAGCCCCCAGCTGGCCGCCTTCAGGGTGCGCCAGATGGTGGCCAGCGACAGCGGGCTGCCGTGGGGGTACCGGCGGCGATAGGCCTGGACGATGGCGATCGCGGTCAGCCCGAGCCCCATGGCAAGCCCCGGCAAAAACCCCTGCAGGAACAGCGTGGAGACGGACTCCTGGGCGATGACGGCGTAGATGATCATCGGCACCGAGGGGGGGATCACGACGCCGATGGTGCCACTGGCCGCGATCAGACTGGCCGCCGACGCCGGATCATAGCCCTTGCGTTTGAGCTCGGGCACCAGGCTCGAGCCGACCGCGGCGGTGGTCGCCGCCCCGGAGCCGGAAATCGCGGCGAAGAACATGCCGGCCAGCACCGAGACCACCGACAGGCCGCCCTTGAGAAAGCCGAACAGGCTATCGGCGAAGTCGACCAGCTTCTTGCTCACCGATCCCTGGGCCATGATGTCGCCGGTGAGGATGAACATCGGCACCGCGACCAGGGCGAAGGTGTTGATGCCCTGAAACATCTGCTGAGTGACGACCAGCAGCGGCGTGCCTTGAGTGGCGAGTGCGAGCATGGTGCTGGCGCCGATCGCCAGTGCGATGGGCACGCCAAGCAGCATGAAGGCGAAGAAGCCGACAAACAGAATCAGGGTCATGAGCCGTCCTCCCCGTGCTGGCGCCAGGGGCGCCCGTGCACGAGCTCGTGCAGCAGCGCCACCAGGGTGGTCCAGCTCATCAGCGCGGCGGTGAGCGGAATGACCGCGTAGACCCAGGTCATGGACAGTCGCAGGGAGGCGGATTTCTGGAAGCTCTGCATCTGCATGTAGCGGTAGCCGATGACCACCAGCGCGAGGAGAAAGGCCAGCGCCACCAGGTGAGCGAGGGTCCGCGCCGCGCTGCCGCTGCGGCCGGGCAGGGTGTCGATGACGAAGGTCACCGCGATATGGCGCCCGCCGCGATAGGCCAGAGTCGCGGCCAGGAAGGTAATCCAGATCAGCAGAAAGCGCGCGACTTCCTCGGTCCAGCCGACGGCGGTGAAGGCCACGCGGGAGACGATCTGCAGGGAAATGACGCCGATCAACGCGGCCATGGCGATAAACACCACGGGGCGTGTCACGGCGTCGAGTCCCTGCTCAAGGCGTTCGAGCAGGGTCAACACTTACTTCAGCGCCTCCTGAATGCGCGGCAGGTAGTCACCGAACTGCTCGCCGTAGGTCTCGTAGACCGGCGCCACGGCGTCCTGGAAGGCGGCGATATCGGGCGACTCCTCGATTTCCATGCCGGCCTCCGCGAGCTCGGCCAGCTGCTCTGACTGCATGGCGGCATTCTGCTCGCGCTCGTACTGCGCGGCCTCGTGGGCGGCGGTCTCGATCACGTCCTGGGCCGCCTCGGGCAGCTTCTGCCACGCGGGCATGCCCATGACGAAGATCGCCGGGGCGTAGGTATGCCGCGACAGGGTCATGTACTTCTGGGTCTCGTCGAGCTTGAACGAGTGGATGACATTGACCGGGTTTTCCTGGCCGTCGATGGTGCCCTGCTGCATCGCCGTCAGTGCCTCGGTCCAGGCCATGGGCACGGCGTTGGCGCCAAGCTCGCGGAAGGTGTCGACGTAGACCGGGTTCTCCATGACGCGGATGCGCAGGCCGTCGATATCCTCCGGGGTTTTCACCGGGTGTTGGGAGTTGGTCAGGTTGCGAAACCCGCGCTCGGCATAGGCCAGGCCCTTGAGATTGACGTCGGCCAGCTTGTCCAGCAGCTCCTGGCCGATGGGGCCGTCGAGCACCGAGTAGGCCTCGTCCGGGGAAGAGAACAGGAAGGGCAGTTCGAAGACCGCCATCTCCTCGACGAAGTTGGCGACCGGGCCGTTGGTGATGACGCCCATGTCGACGGTGCCGATCTGCATGCCTTCTAGCAAAGTGCGCTCATCGCCCAGCGTGGCGTTGGGGAAGATCTCGATGTCGACCTTGCCGTCGCTGCGCGCCTCGACCAGCTCCTCGAACTTGGTCGCGGCGATGTGGAAACCGTCCTGCTCGTTGACCACATGGGCCAGGCGCAGAGTGACGGGGTCCATGCCCTCGAAGCCATCGGCGAGCGCCGGGGTGGCGCTGAGCGCGAGGGCGATGGCGGCCGTCAAGGTGGACAGGGAGAGCCCCTTGGGAGCGGGGAAGATGGCAGTCTTCATGTGGGGTTTTCCTTCGGTGTTCAGCGAGTTGGCTTTTATAGTCGTTGGTTTGGTCAGACCTTGTGACCGCCTGGCGATCATGCCGGATGGTGCGTAGTGGGGTCAATTCGGCGGCGTCTCGGTTGATCGAGCGTCGCTGCGGGGCCCCGGGGACGAGATCCGTACCATGGAGCCGCAGCGAACGGGGGCAGAGGACAGGTGTATTGAATAGCCGTAGCGGACAGGTGCAGCGGACAGGTGCAGTGGGCCGGTGCAGTGAAGAGCCGCAGGGGGCAGGCGAATGGGTTAGGCGGGCTCCTTGAGGCCACAGACATCGCCTGGGGGGCTGACCTGGCGGTCAACGCAGGCCGCCAGCGCGGGGCTGGCGGCGAAGGCAGGGCGATGGTACCGACTAGAGATGGCTTGGGTTGTGCAGCTCTCGGTCATCGGCGGGGGGCGGTGTCCACTGATAGATCCAGGTCTCTGTCAGCGGCGTCCCTTCTTCATCGCTCAAGTACAGGCGCAGTGAGATCGGGTCGGTACTGTCATCGGGTGGCACCAGATCGAACATGGCCCGGTAGCCCTGGATGGCATCCAGCGGTCGAGCGGATGTGATCTCGATCTCGCCACGGCTGGCCTCGATGACCGGCGCGATCTTGCGCTCGTCGCCGTCTTCGAGGGGGAAGGCGCCACCGCGAAAATCGATGGCGAAGCGGCGGCTGTAATACTCGCGTTTCTGGCCGACGACGCCACCGAGGCCGGTGCGGGTCGCGACACAGCGCGCAAGCTCCGGCTGGGAGGGCGGCAGCGGGTACCAGGTCAGCCGGTAGCCGTAGCGCAGCTCGTCGCCTGGCTCGGCCGGGGCCTCGGGGCGCCAGTAGGCGACGATGTTGTCGAAGGTCTCGTCCTGGGCCGGGATCTCGACCAGATCGACGCTGCCCTTGCCCCAATCGCCTCGAGGCTCGATCCAGACGCTGGGTCGGCGATCATAGAAGACGCCATCATCCTGGTAGTGCGCAAAGTCATGGTCGCGCTGAACCAGGCCGAATCCTTTCGGCGATTGGTCGGCGTAGGCGTTGTAGCGCAGGGCGGGCGGGTTGGCCAGGGGGCGCCACAGCCATTCGCCGTCGCCGGTGTGCAGTGCGAGACCGTCGGAGTCGTGGATCTCCGGGCGCCAGTCGTAGTCGACGTCACGGTCGTTCTCCCCCACCAGGTACATGCTGGTCAGCGGCGCGATGCCAAGCGTCGTGATGGTTTCGCGCGGATAGAGGGTGGCGTCGATGTCCATGACCACCCCTTCCACGTTGCGCGTGATGACGAAGCGATAGGCGCCGGTGGTGCTGGGAGACTCCAGCAGCGCATGGACGATGACCGCGTCTTCGCCATCGGGCTGCTCGAGCCAGAACCGCGTGAAGTCCGGGAACTCCTCACCGTCCGGGGACGCAGTGCCGATCGCGAGCCCGCGGGCCGACATGCCGTACTGCATCGAACTGCTGACCGCGCGGAAGTAGCTGGCGCCGAGGAAGGAGGCGATGTCTCGCTGCCAGTCGTCGTGGTGATGCAGGCGGAACCCGGCGAAGCCGAGGCGCTCGGACAGGGCGTCGGTATCGACGCCGGAATCACCGAAGGTGAACATCGCGGGATCATAGGCGATTTCCTGGGCCTGGCCAGCGTTCACCAGGAACAGCCGCACCGGGGTGGTGAAACCGCGGCCCAGGTGGAAGGTCTGGGCCTGGAAGGGCGCCTTGGTCTCGCTCCACAGGGCATGGTCGGCGCGAAAACCGATGGATTGGTACTGATCCCAGGAGAGCTCACTCAGCTGCGGGGGTAACTCACCCTCGTGGTCCTGGTGGGGTTGCTGCGACAAGTGCTGGGCCAGGCCCTTGAGCCAGGCGTAGTCGAAATTTTCGCGTTGGCCGGTGGTCGAGACCCGGTGGTCCACCGCGGCCATCAGTGGTCCAAGGGGTAGTGCGGTACCGGCGAGCACCGTCGCGGCCTTGAGGAAGTCCCGTCGTTGCATCTCCATCGTCCTTGTGGTGGTGGCGTTGGGTCAGCTCCTGGAGCCGAGGCTAAGGGATGGACCGCCCGTTTGAGCACAGGTTCCCCGGCGATACGGACAGACCTTGATCACGAACATTGTTATCATGCTAATTAACTGTTAGGATCCGCCGTCTTTTGGCCGGTGCTCGTCGGGCCCGCGCCGCCGTATTCAACGAGGAAGTCACTTCATGACGCCAGATCAGCGCTTCGCGCTCTGGGTGCGCGGAGCCATCGCTGCCTTTTGTCTGCTATTCGCCTATTTCGTCGTCGCCGATACCTACATGCCCCTCACGCCGCAGGCCCGGGTGATGCGCCCCGTCACCCAGGTGGCGCCGCGGATCAGTGGTCCGGTCGTCGAGGTGGCCGTTTCAGATCACCAGAACGTCGCGGCAGGTGACGTGCTGTTTCGCATCGATCCGGATCCCTTCGAGCTTGCCCTGGAACGGGCCAGGCTCGCCGAGGAAGCCGCCCGCCGTGACAATGCCTTGTTGGCGGCGGAGCTCGAGTCGGCCCGGGCGGATGTTCAGGCGGCTCGAGCACGAGCCGAGGAAAGTGGCCAGGAGCGTCGGCGGGCGGAGCGCTTGATCACCCAGGGGAGCATCTCGCGCCAGCGGCTCGATGGCCTGGTCGCCGGGGACAGAGAAGCGGAGGCGGCGGTGAGCGCGGCGGAAGCCGAAGTGCGTCGCCTGGAGCTCGACCTCGGTGACGTCGGCTCGGCTAACCTGCGCCTGCGCCAGGCCCGCAACGCCGTCGAACAGGCGCGTCTCAACCTTGGCTACACGGTGGTCAGGGCAGACCAGGCCGGGACCGTGACCAATCTTCAGTTGGAAGAAGGAAGCTACGTCGGCAAAGGCACGCCGGTGATGGCGATGGTCAATCAACGCCTGGATCTGGTGGCGGACTTCCGTGAGAAGAGCCTGCGCAAGGTGCAGGCCGGCGATGACGCCCGCGTGGTCTTCGATGCCTTGCCGGGGCGCGTATTCAAGGCGCGCGTCGAGTCCCGCGACGCCGGCGTGCGTGATGGCCAGCAGGTCGCCGATGGGCGCCTGGCCGACATTCCGACGACCGATCGTTGGGTCAGGGACGCGCAGCGCCTGCGGCTGCATCTGCGTCTTGTCGAGGCCCCGGAAGGGGCGCCGGCGAGCGGCTCTCGGGCGACGGTACAGCTGCTCCCCGGCGAGCACCCGCTGGCCCATCCATTCGCCGCGGTGCAGATTCGTCTGATGTCCTGGCTGCACTATGTCTACTGAGGCGACGTCTACTGAGGCGACGTCTACTGAGGCGACGGGGCCGGCGGCGGTTGTCGGCGCTACCCCGGCCTCGTCGAGTCATGGCCTGGTGGGGTTGCTGCGGCGTCGGGCCAAGCGCAGGCTCGCGGTGGGAGCGTCGCCTGTCCGGTTCTCCGCCAACGACTACCGGCAGTCGTTGCGCATTACCTTCGGCGCGCTGATCGGCTTCGTGGTCAGCCAATTGATGGGCTGGAACTACGGCGTCTTCTTCACCGTCTTTCCGATGTTTCTGCTCGGTATGGTGCCGGTCCTCAACGCCCATGTCGTGCGCCAGTTCCTGGGTAACGCCTGCCTGAACGTGGTAGAGATCAGCCTGGTGGTTGGCCTGACGCAGCACCTGCCCGCGGTGATGACGGTGCTGGCATTTGCGATGTTTTACGGACGCTTTCGTCTGATGGCCAAGGGTCCCTGGTTCCTGTTTGGTGCCAATGGGGTGCTGACCCTCAGCATCATGTTGCACTTTGCCAGCTATCCGACACTCGATCTCTTCGATCTGTTGACCAGTAACGTGGTCGCAAGCGTCCTGGCGGTGGGCATTGCCTACCTGATGCATGCGATCTTTCCCGACGTAGCGCCGCGACCTCGCCCGCAGCCGCAGCCGAAGTCGCTGTCCTTGCAGCGTCATCAGACATTGATGGGCGCGATTACCGCGACCCTGTCCTTCGCGGTGTTTCAGTCGCTGGATCTGCGGGACTCTTTATCGGCACAGATGGCTACCATTCTGATCTTGTTTGCGCTTGGCTATCACGGCGCCAGGGCGTCCGCTCAGCGCCGGGCGATCGGTACCTTGCTGGGGTGCAACCTGGCCTTAGTCCTGCAGCTGATTCTGTCCACCCAGAGCGATCATCTGATGCTGGTGGTTTCCAGCTATTTGATCGGTCTTTTGCTGTTTGCCCGCGAGCATGTAATCGAAGGCGCAGGCTCTGGCATCGGCTTCGGCGGCCTTACCACTCTGGGCATTCTGTTCGGTCAGTACCTCGGACCAAACCAGGATCTTGTCTACGATGCGTTTTATCGGTTCAGCTCGATGTGCGTGGCACTGATGGCGACGCTTGTTGTCATGGCGGTGCTGCACCGCTTGCTGAATGCCTGGGCACCGACTCGTGCGACGGACTAGCGCGACAGACTAGCGCGAGACGGGAGTCGACGCCGAAAGCGTAAGACGATGCTAAGAAATCGGCTCTAGGCTATGGGAATTGTTCGGACACGCCGAGGCTGTCACGTGAATCCCACCTTGCCCTGTTGCTCAAGCGTTTCCCCTGTCAGGCGTCGCTGTCGCGTCGAGTCAGTGTCGATGTCGGCTCGCGTTCCATGCGGCCAGGCACCCCCCGAGGCTGGCGTCCCGCGCTGGCACCTCTCCTGGGTCCCTCGCGGTCGTCGCGATGAGGCCTGCGCCTTCATCGAGAACCGCTACCTGTTTCGTCACCGTGCCGTGATCCGGGTGCAGTATCCTCGGTTGCTGGCGCTGTCATCGCTCGATGGCGCCTTGCAGGCCGTGGTGGGGTTGCGCCGCGGTGACCAGATGCCGCTGGTGGTCGACGACTACCTGGGCATGCCCGCCGGAAACGCGTTGGTCGAGTCCGGACTCGCCGCCGAGTGTCCTGATCCCTCTCGCATCATGGAAGTCGGCGCCCTGGCGGGCGGCTCGCCTGGGGCGGGGCGTCGGCTGATGCTATCGCTGGTACTGGTGCTCGAGTCGCTAGGTATCGAGTGGTTGGTGGTGACCGCTTCACGAGACGTGCGCAATGGCCTTGGCAAGCTGGGAATCGACATGACGGAGCTGGCCATCGCCCAGCGCTCGCGGTTGAGAGATGGGGCCGACTGGGGCACCTATTACCGCAGCGACCCACGGGTCGTTGCAATCCGTCCCTGTCGCGAGGCGACCCGGCTGCGCGAGACGCCGCTCGGCGCCCGGTTGTTGGCGAGGGCGCCGCGCCTTGCTTCAAGGCGGCCGGCGGCCGCGGGTGGTGGCCGCGCGGAGGTGGAGACATGACCCATGGCTCCCGTTTACTGCGTCGACTGGAAGATCTGGCTAGTGAGGACCCGGGCCGCCGCCTGCTATTGGGGCGTGGCTTGTTCTGCGATGAGCAGGAGTGGTCGGCGGCTCAACTCTGGCAGGCCATCGAGGCCCAGGCTGGGCGTCTTTCGCGCAGTGGCGTGGCACACCTTGGGCTTCTCGGCAGCAATTGCCCGCGGTGGATTATCGCCCAGCTGGGCGCCTGGCGAGCCGGCATTGCGGTGACGCCGGTGCCGACATTCTTCAGCGCACAGCAGCTGACACACTTGCTCGATACGACCCGGCTCGATGGCGTCATCGGCGACGATAGCCGGGAGCTTGCCGACTATCTTGGCGCTGACCACGCTCAGGACTTTCACGAATTGGGGGTCGAGGACACGTTGCGCCTTTGGCGGCGTGATGGTGACGTTGCGGCCTTGCCTGTCGGCACGGCGCTGGTGACCTTTACCTCGGGAACCACCGGCGCACCCAAAGGCGTGTGCCTCTCCCTCGACCACCTGGAATCGGTGTTGGACGGGCTCGATGAGCGCCTGGCCGGTATCGCGCTAGGGCGGCATGGCGTGGTGTTGCCGTTGGCGATACTGCTCGAGAATCTTGCTGGCGTGCTGTTGGCATTGTGGCAGGGGCGCGAGGTGGTGATCGACGGCGGTGACCGGGTCGGCATGCAGGGCAGTGGCGATCTGGATGTCTTGTGTTGGAAGGCGTGGCTGCAATGGCGGCGACCGCAGAGTCTGATTCTGGTGCCAGGGCTGCTGCGAGCCCTGGTCGCGATTGCCTCGAAGATGGGGCCCGATTTACCGCAATGCTGCAGCGCCTGGCGCCAGGGCCTCGTGCTGGTCGCCGTCGGGGGTGGCCATGTGCCCAAGGCGCTACTGGCTGACGCCGTGAATTGTGGCCTTCCCGTGGCGCAAGGCTACGGGCTCTCCGAGTTGGGGTCCGTGGTCTGCCTGACCCGCCCAGAGGAGGAGCAGAACGGCGCGGTCGGGCGGCCCTTGGCAGGGCTTGCGCTCGAACGCGACGACCAGGGCGAGATCCACATTCATGGCCGGCGCATGCTTGGCTATCTCGGCGCCGACAAGGAGGATACCGCCAAGGCCTGGCCGAGTGGTGATCTTGGCAGCTTTCATGTGAACGGTGGTTGGCGTATCGAAGGGCGCAGCCGCGATGTGCTCATTCTCGATAGTGGCCGCAACCTGTCTCCGGAGTGGCTTGAGTCCGAACTATCGATGCTGCCTGGGGTGTCTCGGGCAGTCGTCTTCGGTGATGGGCTGCCCGGGCCGCTGGCATTGTTGACGCTAAAGGACGAACTCGCCGGTGATGCGGCGCGGCTAACCCAGGCACTGGCTTGTCTCGGTCGCCGTCTGCCCGACTACGCCCGACTGCGGGGCTGGCGGATATTGACGCCAGGCGTCGATAGCGTGGCCGGGGAGCCACTGACCACATTCAGTGATGAAGTGACCGCCAATGGACGCCTGCGCCGCGACATGATCTCACTTCACCACGGTGGCTTGATGGCAGAGCTTGCCGCCGAGACGTTCCCGCCAGCGGGTGCTGCCAGCGGCGATCTTCGATGCCCGACCGCGTCTGTCTCTTACCCTGGAATGGGAGATGTGCCATGACAATCCACGGTTCCACCGCACTTCACGCCACGACGAATAGCCCTGAGGATAGCGCTTCGGGAAGGGACTTCCATGAGGAATTGCTCGCGGCGACGGCAAGCGAGCGTGACCACCTCATGGCTCGCCCGTTGATTCGGCGCGCCCTGGCTGGAGAGCTCGACCTCAGCGAATATCGCGCGTTTCTCGCCCAGGCCTACCACCACGTGCGTCATACCCTGTCGTTGCTGATGGCTTGTGGTGCTCAGCTGTCGGCGCCGGAGTTTGTGTTTCGCGAAGGGCTGCGCCGCGCCATCGCCGAGTACATCGATGAGGAAAAGGGCCATGAGCATTGGATTCTCGACGACCTGGAGGCGCTGGGGGTGGCGCGCGAGGCAGCGTCGAGGCGCTTGCCGCTCCACGCCACCGAGATGATGGTTGCCTATGCCTACGACGCCATCGCTCGTCGCCATCCGCTGTGCATGTTTGGCATGGTGCTGGTGCTCGAAGGGACCAGTACCCACGCCGCCACTCAGGCCGGTATCGCCATTCGGGATAGCCTGGAGTTGGATGACGGTGCCTTCCATTATCTGTTCTCACACGGCGAACTGGATGTCTCCCATATGGCGTTCTTCGCAAAGCTGATGAACACCATCGACTGCCCCCGGGAGCAAGCCCATATCGTTCACGCCGCGCGGGCGTTCTACCGGCTGTACGCCGAGGTTCTTGATGCCGCGTTGGCCGACGCGTCGGCATGGACGGACCGGGCCATGGAAATCGGCCCCAGCCACTGAAACACGCGACCCTGAAGGAACGCCGGCGATTCGCGTCCGGGGCGGGCATGCCGCGCTAGCGATGCCCGAGTCGCGGATGGTGGGCCAGCCCTTAGCCCGGGGGTGGCGGCAGAAGCACAGTGGTCGGGCAGAAGCACTGCGATCGGAGAGAGGAAAGGACATGGCAGCAGCGGATGATGCAGGCAAGCAGTGGCGCGCAATGATCACGGGGGCCTATGGCGGCATAGGTCAGGCGCTGGTCCTGCGCCTGGCCGAGAGCGCGGTGCCTCTGTGGCTGGTGGGGCGTCGGCGCGAAAAGTTGGATGATGTGATTTCGCGGCTCTCCCCTGATCAGCGAACGCGGATCACTGTCGCGGTCCACGACATCGCCGATGCCGACGGCCGCGCCCGACTGCGGCGGAGTATCGAGCAGCTGCCGTGCGATGCGCGCCCCAACGTGCTGATCAACCTGGCCGGTATCAATGACGTCGCCTGGTTCGAGAGCCAGGCAGCTGACGTCGTGGAACGTCTAGTGTCGGTCAATCTCGCTGCGACCATGTTGGTCACTCAGGCCATGTTGCCCGCGCTGCGTGAAACGGGCCGGGCGCGGGTCATCAACGTGGGCTCCATGCTCGGCCACATCGGCCATCCCGGGTACGCCGCCTACTGTGCTGCCAAGTTTGGCCTGCGTGGTTTTTCCGAGGCGCTGAGGCGGGAGTACGCGGGTACCTCGGTGCGGGTGCAGTACCTGGCGCCGCGGGCGACACGAACGCCAATGAACGCTGCGAACGTGCAAGCCATGAACCAGGCGTTGGGCAACGCCATCGACGATCCTGACGATGTCGCGCTTGCAGTGCTGGAGCTGCTCGGCAGTGGGCGAAGACAGCATCTCATGGGGCGCCCGGAGCGGGTCTTCGCGACCCTTAACAGCTGGTGCCCTGCGCTGATCGATCGGGCCCTGGGGCGCAAGGTCTCGGTCATGCAGCGATATCTGGGGGGCGCGGGCGCGGCGGTCGTCGAGAAGGGCGCCGAGAAGGGCGCCGCCGCTCTGCCAGGGGTAGGCGCGGAGGTGTCCGAGGCGGGGAAATGACAACGGTGCCTTGACGAGGACCGCCAAGGCACCGTGGGACTTACTGGGCGGTGACCGTGGTCATCACCAGCTTGTCATCGATCTTGATTGGCCCATCTTCCTGGGCACCGAGGGTGTATTCGAAGATGCCTGTCTGTGTCCCGCCCGCTTCGCCGTGGACCATCAGCATCAGCTGATCGCCGGCACTGACGTCTTCGGTCAGGATCGCGGCGACATCCATGTTCTCACCTTCCTTGAGCGGGGCATGACCCACCACCGGGCCAGGCTTCTGGGTGTCGTCGGTGCGGTGGATGACGAGCCAGCCGTTGCTGTCTGCCACGACTTTCTCTGCCGACACCGTGCCGCCAGCGACAGATTGATCATCGGCCCAGACCCCAGGGGACATATCGCCGTGCATCTCTGCCTGGGCCATCGAGGCAGCGGCGAGCAGAGAGGCGGATACCAGTGCGCTTGCAAGGTGTTGCTTCATCATCATTCTCTCCTGGCTATCAAAGCCCACCTCTGGCGAAGGTGCCTGCGATGGGCGTCAACTGGGTTACGCGACAGGTGAATGGTTGGATGCAGCGTGGCGCAATTTTTTTCGCTGGTGACCGGGCGACGGCGTGGAAGGGCGCGCGCAGGGTGTTGACGACTCGCTGGTGGTTATTTCTGGTCGACGTCCTGCTCATTCAAGCGTTGAGCCTGGTTATCGGCCGACTCGCAGTCGTGGTATGAGGCGACGACGTCGTCATCGAGATGGGTGTCGACGACCTGCCAGTAATCGGTCAGCTTGCCGTCGGGGTCCGTCAGCACGGAACGCACCTGGTATCGAGCAGTCGTCATGGCGTTTCTCCCGTGATCGGCCCGGCAGCCTATGCCGTGGTTCTAGCTTAGTCCGGGTTGCGCGCATTGGCGTTCGATCATCGCCGGCCGTCAGAGCCGTGCTGGGCGCCAACGGCTGAAATGGTCATCGCGGGTGCGAAACGGCCGAGCGTTTTGTTGGGTATAGCGGGGCGAGCCATGAGGTTGTTCAGCACAAGGCGCCGGCCCGCCGGAGTGGCGCAGGTCCGGGGAACCGGCGAACGATGCGGCTGGTGTGGCGGTTCTGGCGTCGGGTAACTGCTTGGGATGCCTGTGTGGGATGCCTGTGTCGGATAGCGGCGTGGAATACCTGCGTGGGATACCTGCGTGGGATAACTGCGTGGTATTGCCGCAGGGCATGGGCCGTCACGTCAGAGTGGCGACAGCGTCGGGTATGCCTTGGTTTCCCACCGGGGGGCATGGTTCCGGATCCCTGGTTGCGCCACCATGGCTTGTGCAGCCAGAGCTTGTGCAACCAGAGCTCCCGGAACCTTGGCTTACTCGCCCCGCATCCTCCTGATGATGGGGGCCTGCGGCGAGTGGAATGACGCCTTCAGACGGTCGCTTGCGTTACGGGCCCGCCAATGGGCTGGCCTAGCGAAGTCCCAGAAAAGACAGGATGACCAGTACGATCACCACGGCGCCGACGATATAGATGATTCTATTCATGATGTCTGCCTCCGTTACGCCATGAGCTGAATTCTCTTTGGAGACCATGGCTTGGCCTCGCTGATCTAGAGGATAGGCCATCGATATCGGCCCGTCTGCGCAATGGCGTACAGATTGCGCCAGGCCCGGCAGCGATGCTCATTCAAATTAGCGTTACGGTGTGCACTCCACCGACACCGTCTGGATCGTCGGGGGGAGTCGGAGCAAAAGCGCGACGAGCGCGAGGTCAGCGGGGTGGTGCCGGTGTTCAACAACGGTAAGGCCATTCGTGCGCGGGTTGGGCCGCCCGGGCGCGGTTGACCTCGTGGGCGTGCTGGTAAAGGCATGGCGAGAAAGCTTGTCTAACAGCTTTCGCTCTTCATCGGCTCCTGTGATTTTGGACTCAAATAGAAGACAAATACTTTAATATCAATAGGATGGTTGGTGTGGGTGACGTGGTTCACTACGCAAATCGAAAGCGTGTGACCTGCGTCGATCGACATGTCTTCAAGGCACGTCCTGATTGGTTTGTCCCCATGACGGCTTCGCATATGGAATGCCGGCGCTGCATAATGGTGCGCAATGTCTTTTTGTGCACTGTTTTCGATCACGCGGAGTATGTTCACCCATGCCTTACCTTCATGACACCTTGGCTCAATTGCAGCAGAGTAGCCCGGCTCAGACCGAGTTCTATCAAGCTACCGAAGAGGTGCTCGACTCGCTGCGACCGCTGCTCGACCTCAATCCCCGGTATCATGAGCACAGCATTGTTGAGCGAATCGTTGAACCAGAGCGACAGATCATGTTTCGTGTTAGCTGGGTTGACGATCATGGCAAGGTTCAGGTCAACAAGGGTTACCGGATTCAGTTCAATTCTGCGCTGGGGCCTTATAAGGGTGGGCTGCGTTTCCATCCTAGTGTGAATGCCAGCATCATCAAGTTCCTTGGCTTCGAGCAGGTTTTCAAGAACGCTCTGACCGGACTGCCGATTGGTGGGGGAAAGGGCGGCTCCAACTTCGACCCCAAGGGCAAGTCTGATGGCGAGATCATGCGCTTCTGCCAGGCGTTCATGACAGAGCTGTATCGGCACATCGGTCCGACGGTTGACGTGCCAGCGGGAGACATCGGCGTCGGTGGCCGCGAGATCGGTTACCTGTTTGGTCAGTACAAGAGAATGACGGGTCGCTATGAAGGTGTGCTAACGGGAAAAGGGCTGGACTGGGGTGGCTCCCTGGGCCGCAAGGAAGCCACCGGATATGGTGCTGTCTACTTTGCCCAGAACATGCTGAAAGCACGCGGTGAGGAGATCGCGGGCAAGACTTGTCTGGTCTCGGGAGCTGGCAATGTGGCCATCTACACGATCGAAAAGCTGTACGACCTGGGTGCAGTTCCCATTACCTGTTCAGATTCCCAGGGTACGATTCATGACCTGCAGGGGATCAACCTAAAAACGCTCAAGTTGCTGAAAGAAGTTCGGCGAGGATCGCTACGCGAGTATGTAGAGCATCATCCGCAAGCGACCTATGTCGATGCTCAGAACTATCCCGAGGGTGGCCACGCTGTGTGGCACTTTGAAGCCCAGCTAGCCTTTCCTTGTGCGACCCAGAATGAGCTGACTGAAGTGGATGCTGTCGCTTTGCTCCAGAATGGCGTCTTCTGCATCAGTGAAGGGTCCAATATGGCCTCTACTGCCGGTGCCGTAGAGCGTGTGCTGGAAGCTAGAATCGCCTATGGTCCTGGCAAAGCCGCCAATGCCGGAGGAGTAGCGACAAGTCAGCTAGAAATGGCTCAGAACAGCAGCATGCAGCAATGGAGTCTGGAGAAGGTGGACGTCAAACTTCAAAGTATCATGGCGGATATTCATCAGCGCTGCGCACATACGGCCGAGGAGTTTGGTCAGCCGCATAACCTTGTTGTAGGAGCCAATATCGCGGGTTTTCGCAAGGTAGCCGATGCCATGATCGAGCAAGGCGTGTACTGACGATCTCTTGTCGCTCTGAAGGTAGCCCGATAAAGGACTCCTGACCCCTGGGCGCAGATATCGAGTGTAACCCTCTGAGCCGGTGTTTGGATTCAGGGTGACGTACAGGGGGCCAGAATGTGCTCTGTCGGAATTCGAGAAAGTTCTGATAAGGGTGGCTGGGCTCCCGGAAGTACCCGAACCCGGAATGTCGGTGCGGGGTCGGTTTGGTGACGCTTGGAATCTGTATGGAAACCAAGGCTGGGGAGGAGAGAATACAACGAAAAACCGCCACTCGGCATGACCCGTAAGTGGCGGTTTCTCTTGGTATCCAGTGGTCGGAGCGACAGGATTCGAACCTGCGACCTTTGCAACCCCATTGCAACGCGCTACCAAGCTGCGCCACGCTCCGACTGGGTTCTCCAACGGCGCTGGCGCTTGGCCAGTTGCCTGAGAACGAGGCGTATACTAGCGCGTTCGTTTGAAAATGAAAAGCCCTGTTTGCGCTTTTATTTCAAGCGCTTGGTCTTTTTTGCATTGCAGCAACTCGGCTCTGCCCAGGCGGAGCGCAGTCTGACACACTATAGACACCATCATTTGATCGTTACGAGAGGACCTCGCGATGCCTTTGATTGTCGGCATGAGCATGTTGCTGGCCTGTCAGTTCGTCGGAGAGTTGCTGGCTCGTACCCTGACGCTGCCGATCCCCGGGCCGGTGATTGGCATGGTGATTCTGTTATGTGCGTTGGGCGTGCGTGGCAAGGTGCCGTCGAGCCTGCGCACTACGGGCGAAGGGCTGCTGCGTTACCTCACCTTGCTGTTTGTACCGGCGGGTGTCGGCCTGATGGTGCATGCCCGGCTGATTCAGAACGACCTGATTGCCATCGTGGTGACGCTGATCGTGTCCACCGCAGTCACCCTGGCCGTCACCGCCTGGGTCATGAACTGGATGGTGCAGCGCCGAGGAGGGCGGTCATGAAGGCCGGGTCGCTGGATGAGCTATGGGTCTATCTGTCGGGGAATCCGCTGCTGTCACTGCTGGTGACCTTGCTCGCCTTTGCCTTGGCGGTTCGTATCAACAAGTGGCTCGGTGGCACCCCGCTGTTTCATACCGTCACGCTGTCGATCGTCCTGCTGATAGCATTTCTGCTGCTCACCGGGATCGACTACCCGACCTATTTCGAGGGCGCGCAGTTCATCCACTTCCTGCTCGGGCCGGCGACGGTGGCGCTGGCGATCCCCCTGTATGACCACCGGGAACGGGTGCGGCAACTGTTGGTGCCCATCACGGTGGCCTGCCTTGCTGGCATCGTTACCGCGGTGGCATCGACCCTGGGTCTGGCGATGGTGCTGGGCGCCAGCCCCGAGACGGTACTGACCCTGGCGCCGCGGTCGGTGACGTCGCCCATCGCCATGGGGATCGCAGAGATGATCGGCGGTATCCCATCGCTGGCGGCGGGCCTGGTACTGATCACAGGTTCCATCGGTTGCGCACTCGGGCCGATTGTCTTTCGGTTAGTCGGTGTGGCCGACCCGGTCGTCCAGGGCTTTACCATGGGACTGGCTGCCCATGGTTTCGGCACCGCTCAGTCCTTCGCCAAGCTGGGCGCCATGGCGGGAGCCTTCTCCGGGCTCGCGATGGGTCTGACTGGCCTCGTCACGGCCTTCCTGTTGCCGTTGATCGTGGCACTTTTCGGTCTCTGAACCGAGTCTGAACGGAGCCTTTTGCGCCCTGATTTGATGTCGGATAGCGGCCTTTGTGAAAAGGTGCCGACGGGGTCAACCGCGCTTGAGCTTACCCTGACACCCGGCACCCTGATGACGGCGTTTTATTCACTTTTGGCCCTGACCTTGGTCGTAGACGCCGGGCAGGCTGCGCGGGCCTGAGCTATGGTCAGGCGTAAGGGACGACGCCGGAGGCAGTCATGTGGAAGACCGTCAAGTCAGTGCTCGCGGCTTTTTTTGGCGTGCAGCGGGAGTCGCAGCGCCAGGAAGACTTCACCTCCGGTAAGCCCGCCAGTTTCATCCTGGTGGGTATTCTCATGGGTATCATTCTGGTGGTTCTGCTGGTTGCCATCGCCATGATGGCAGCCGGGTAATGCGTGTGTGTTGCGTTGGTTGCGTCTGGATAACGACCGTGTCGAATCGCGCCGCTCTTCTATACTCGATCCAGTAGTGACTACTACTACAACAAAAAGCTCCAGGAGGCATCGATGCGCCAGCGGCACGTATGGATGACTGCAGGATGGATGTTGATGGGTCTCGCGGGTCAGCTCCAGGCGGCAGAATGGAACATGCCGGTCGGGGTCACTGACATCAGCAGCGAGGTGTACTCGCTGCATATGACGATTTTCTGGATCTGCGTGGTGATCGGGGTCGTGGTCTTCGGTGCCATGTTCTATTCGCTGTTCCGCTACCGTCGTTCCCGCAGCCCGACCTCTGCCACCTTTCATGAACACACCACCGTCGAGGTCATCTGGACGGCGATCCCTCTGCTGATTCTCGTCGCCATGGCAGTGCCGGCCACGGCCACTCTCAAGTCTATGTACGACGCCTCTAACGCCGATCTCGATGTGATGATTACCGGGCAGCAGTGGCGTTGGCACTATTCCTATCTGGGCGAAGACGTGGACTTCACGTCTAACCTCGGGACGCCAAGAGAACAGATCAGTGGGGCGGCGGACAAGGGCGAGAACTACCTGCTCGAGGTGGATCAGCCGCTGGTCCTGCCGGTGGGCAAGAAGGTGCGTTTGCTGATGACGTCAGACGATGTCATTCACTCGTGGTGGGTGCCGGATCTGGCCGTCAAACAGGATGCCATTCCCGGCTTCGTCAATGAGAACTGGGTGCGTATCAACGAGCCTGGCGTCTATCGCGGTCAGTGCGCGGAGCTGTGTGGCAAGGATCATGGCTTCATGCCGGTGGTGGTCGAAGCGGTGGAGCAGGAGGAGTTCGATAGCTGGATGGCCGAACGCAAGGAGGCCGCGGCCGCGGAGGCGATGGGGGCGGACCGGGAGTGGGCCATGGCGGAACTGATGGAGCGTGGCGAGGCGGTGTATGGCTCCATCTGTGCCTCTTGCCACCAGGTTGAGGGCGAGGGGCTGCCGCCCGCCTTCCCGGCGCTGGCGGGCAACCAGGCGCTGCTGGATGAGCCCGAGCGCCACACGGACACGGTGGTCAACGGGGTCTCCGGTACGGCGATGCCGGCGTTCCGGACCACCTTGAACCCGGTCGAAATCGCCGCTGTGATCACCTACGAGCGTAACGCCTGGGGCAATGATACCGGCGATATCGTGCAACCCTCCGACATCGCGGCGCAGTTGGCCGAGTAAGGCCCTGCGTCGGCGCCCAGTTCGCTGGGCCGACAACCAAGGAGATCCTGGCGATGGCGACACTGCCTCCCAAGCACCGTCTGGAATATGGCGATACGGACACCGCCGGCTCTGCCGAGGTGCATCATGACCGGCCCCGGGGGTTGATGCGCTGGGTGTTGACCACCAATCACAAGGAGATCGGCACGCTCTACCTGATCTTCTCGCTGACCATGTTCTTTATCGGCGGGATCTTTGCGCTGGTGGTGAGGGCGGAGCTGTTTCAGCCCGGGCTGCAGCTGGTCCAGCCCGAGTTCTTCAATCAGATGACGACGATGCACGGCTTGATCATGGTCTTCGGGGCCGTCATGCCGGCATTTGTCGGCCTGGCAAACTGGATGGTGCCGCTGCAGATTGGGGCGCCGGACATGGCCCTGCCGCGGCTCAATAACTTCAGTTTCTGGCTGCTGCCGGTGGCGTTCGCGCTGTTGCTGTCGACGCTGATCATGCCGGGTGGCGCACCCAATTTCGGCTGGACCTTCTATGCCCCCCTGTCCACCACCTATGCGCCGCCTTCGACGACCTATTTCATCTTGTCACTGCATATCGCGGGCATCAGCTCGATCCTCGGGGCGATCAACATTATCGCCACCATCCTTAACCTGCGTGCGCCGGGTATGCGTCTGATGGATATGACGCTGTTCGTGTGGACCTGGTTGATCACCGCTTTCTTGCTGATTGCGGTCATGCCGGTGCTGGCCGGTGTGGTGACGATGATGCTGATGGACATTAATTTCGGCACCAGCTTCTTCAATGCAGGCGGCGGCGGCGACCCGGTAATGTTCCAGCACCTGTTCTGGTTCTTCGGTCATCCCGAGGTCTACATCATGATCCTGCCGGCCTTCGGCATCGTCTCGGTGATTATCCCGACCTTCGCCCGCAAGCGTTTGTTCGGCTATGCCTCCATGGTCTACGCCACCGCATCGATCGCCATCCTGTCGTTTCTGGTGTGGGCCCACCATATGTTCGCGGTTGGGCTGCCCCTGGTGGCGGAGCTGTTCTTCATGTACAGCACCATGCTGATCGCGGTGCCTACCGGGGTGAAGGTGTTCAACTGGATTACCACCCTGTTTCGAGGCTCGATCACCTTCGAGCCTGCGATGTTGTTTGCGCTGGCCTTCGTGGTGCTGTTCTCGATAGGTGGCTTTTCAGGCTTGATGCTGGCCATCGCGCCGGCAGACTTTCAGTACCATGACACCTACTTTGTGGTCGCGCATTTCCATTATGTACTGGTACCAGGAGCCATCTTCTCGATCATGGCGGCGGTCTACTACTGGTTGCCGAAGTGGACCGGGCACTATCCCCATCATCGCTTGTCGCAGTGGCATTTCTGGCTGTCGATCGTCGGCGTCAATCTGACCTTCTTCCCGATGCATTTTGCGGGGCTGGCCGGGATGCCGCGTCGGATCCCCGACTACTCGCTGCAGTTTGCCGATTTCAACATGGTCTCGAGCATCGGTGCCTTCATGTTCGGCGCCTCGCAGCTTCTGTTTGTGGTCATCGTGGTGATGTGTGTTCGCGGGGGGCGGCCGGCCCCGGCGAAGGCCTGGGATGGTGGCGAGGATCTCGAGTGGACCGTGCCGAGTCCGGCTCCGTTGCACACCTTCGAGCACCCGCCGCAGTACCGGCCCTTGAAACATGACTGACCGGCGCCGGCGTCGGTGAAAGACACGAATGGCGGCGTAAACGGTGGAGTCGAGTTCGGGAAGGAGCTTGGGACGCATGGCAACGCTAGCGGATGATAGACAGCCTCAAGTGCGGCGCACCGTGGTCAAGACCCTGGTGGTGCTGGCCGGGATGTTTGGTTTTGCCTTCGCCCTGGTGCCCCTTTATGACGTCTTCTGTCAGGTGACGGGGTTGAATGGCAAGACCACAGACACCGCCCAGTCGCTGGTTGCCCAGGATGCGGATGTGTCGCGAACCGTGACCATGCAATTCATCACCCGATCCAGCGCGGGGCTGCCCTGGCAGCTGGAATCCGATATCAGGCAGGTGAGGGTCCATCCGGGGCAGAGCACCGAGGTGTACTTCACCTTCACCAATCTCAGCAGTCACCCCAGCGTTGCCCGTGCCGTGCCCAGCGTGAGCCCCTCACAAGCGTCCCTGCACCTGCGCAAGCTGGCCTGTTTCTGCTTCGAGAATCAACGCCTCGGCCCAGGCGAGAGTTTCGAGGCACCGTTGGTCTTCCAGCTGACGCGGGAGCTTCCTGAGGAGATCAAGACCGTGACCCTGGTCTATACGCTCTACCCTCAGGACGCCGGGGAGAGCGCCTCAGGCGATGGTGCGCTGTCCTCTGGAGGCGGTGCATGAACGCTGACAACCATTGTTTCCGAAACCCACGACCCTTCGTGCTGGCCACGGGATTTCCAGGAGGTGATGCATGAGCGGCGGCAGCTACTACGTTCCGGCGACCAGCCGGTGGCCCATTCTTGGCTCATTGGCCATGGGCACGATGATGGTGGGAACCGGCACCTGGATGGTGCACGGGTCGATCGGTTCGCTGATCATGCTGGTCGGGCTGGTTGGCATCCTGGTGGTCATGGCGTTGTGGTTTCGCGACGTGATCAAGGAGTCCATGCAGGGGCTCTATGACGCCCAGATGGATCGTTCGTTTCGCTGGGGCATGGCCTGGTTCATCTTCTCAGAGGTGATGTTTTTCGGTGCCTTCTTCGGTGCATTGTTCTACGTGCGCAACCTGGCATTGCCGTGGCTCGACGGCGAAGGTGCCAAAGGTGTCGCGGCCTTGCTGTGGCCAGACTTCACCGCTAGCTGGCCGTTGATGAACCCGCCGGATCCGGCGATTTCGGGGCCTGAGCACACCCTGAGCCCGTGGCAGCTGCCGTTGGTCAATACACTGCTGCTCGTATCGTCGAGCATCACGCTTACGGTGGCCCATGAGGCGCTCAAGGACGGCGAGCGGCGCACGGCTCACAATTGGCTGTTTGGCACGGTGCTGCTCGGGGTGTGCTTCATCACTGTTCAGGCGGTCGAGTACTACGAGGCCTACCACCAGATGGGCCTGACCCTGCAAGCCGGCATCTACGGGTCTACCTTCTTCATGCTGACGGGGTTTCATGGCCTGCACGTCATCATCGGCACGATCATTCTGGCGAGCATGCTGATGCGGGTGCGGCGAGGCCACTTCGGTGCCGAGAATCACTTCGGCTTCGAGGCGGCAGCCTGGTACTGGCATTTCGTCGACGTGGTCTGGCTCGGGCTCTTCATCTTCGTATATGTGTTCTGAGCAAGGCGCAACGCTAGCCGAGTTGACCGCTGAGGAACCCGTAGGCGAGCAGTGCCAGGAGGGTCGCGGCCAGGGAGACACGAATCTTCAAAGAGGTCAGCAACCGCCGAGAGTCGCTGGTGTCCTTGAGCAAGAAGCCCACCCCGGCGGCGAGGCTGGTCAGCATGGCCACGAAGACTATTGCTATCAGGATCTTGAGCAGCATGGTGCGATTCCGTCATGGGGCAGGTGAAAAGGGTCAGGGCGCGCGGCCGCGGGGGCGGCTGGTGGGGTGGTGCCTGCTATGCCTCGCACTGATGGCCTTGGGCATAGGGTTGGGACTATGGCAGTGGGAGCGGGCCGCCGGCAAGCGCGTCTATCTCGAAAAGCTTGCCGCAGCGCCGACGCTTCAGGCGCCGGCCACGCAGCCGATGGACGGCAGCCGGGTGGTTCTGCAGGGGCGTTTCATCGCCGTGGACACGCTGTTTCTCGACAATCGGACCTTCGATGGTCGGCTGGGGGTGGCGGTACTGACCCCGCTTGTCGATCGCAGCGGACGGCGCTGGCTGGTCGACCGGGGCTTTCTGGAGATGGGGGTGTCGCGGCAAGCGCCGCGGGTCGAGACGCCTTCCGGGGAAGTGCGCATCGTGGCACGCTGGCAAGAGGCCGGCGATCGCGCGCCGATCTTCGGTGACAACCGCGAGGGAGAGCGGTTACAGCGGATCGAACTCGGCGCCTGGCGTGATGGCTTCGCCTTTCCGGGATGGCTGCATCAGGAGGCGGGCGATGGGTTTCTGGAAAGCTGGTGGACGCCCAACGTCATGCCGCCTGAGCGACACCTGGCCTACGCGTTCCAGTGGTGGGGGCTCTCGCTGGTGGCATTGGTGGCATTGGTAGTGGGGGCACGGCGCCTGTCGGCAGATCGACGCCAGACACCGTGTCCGGGAAAGCAGGGAACAGGATCCCAGGAGGCAGGCGGATGACTCATCAGGCATGGCAGAAGCTCAAGCTGATCGCGCTGATCGCGATCTTTCTCCTGCCCATGGCGGTGGCCTGGGGGATGGTGCAGTGGGGGGTCGGTATTCCGGAAGGGCGCACGGCCCATGGTGACCTCGACCTGGTCTTGCCGGAGCTCGATGACTGGCCGCTGGAGCGCAGCGGAGAAGTGGGGCCGGATGACTGGGTGATGGTGTATGCCTGCCAGGCCGGCTGCGAGCAGGACGCCGATCGCTGGTGGCGATTGCATCGTGCCCTCGGCAAGGATGCCCATCGTATCAGCCGCATTCGTATCGGCGGGCAGGACAAGGCGCTCCCTGGCGAGCGCTTAGCGCACTGGCGGGGCGAGGCGCCCAAATGGCAGGCCGGGCGCGCGCTGTGGATTGCCGATCCCGAGGGTCGTATTGCACTCGCCTATCCGGCACAGGTGGAGACGGCCGCGGTGCTCGATGATATCGAGAAGCTCTTGAAGATGAATCCGGAATCACCGATGACGCCGCTGCGCGATGAGGGGGAAGGAGGGCGAGGCGATGTCTGAGGCCATCTGTTCACGCTTGACACTGTTGCGCACACTTAGCCTGGTGGGGGCGGTCTTTACGGCGGTGGTGATTCTCGCCGGCGCCTGGACGCGGCTGCTGGATGCAGGCCTTGGCTGCCCCGACTGGCCGGGGTGCTACGGCGCGCTGGTGGTGCCCGATGCCGGCCGCGCATTGTTACATAGCCCCGAGGTGCCGCTGGAGGCCTCGAAGGCCTGGATGGAGATGATTCATCGCTATCTGGCCACCCTGCTGGGGTTGCTCGCCATGACGCTGGTGGTCTTGAGCTGGCGGTTGCGGTGCCTGTCGGGCTTTCCCTGGCGCCTGATCGTGGCGCTGTTCACGATGTTGATGATCCAGGGCGCGTTCGGTGCCTATACCGTGACGCTCAAGCTATGGCCGCAGGTCGTGACCCTGCATCTGCTGGGCGGTTTGTCGGTGATGACGCTGTTTATCTGGTTGCACCTTCGTCTACGCCGCGTGGCGCGTCGTCAAGGTCGCCTGCCGTGTCGCCCGTTGGGCCGCTTGTGGTGGCTGGCGGCGGTGTTGCTGGTGCTGCAGTTGGGGCTTGGCGGCTGGACCTCGAGCAACTACGCCGGTATCGCCTGTCAGGGGTTTCCCACCTGCAATAGTCAGTGGTGGCCCGAGACCGACTGGGGAGAAGGGTTTCATCTCACCCAGACGGTCGGTCCGAACTATCTCTATGGGCAGCTCCATGCGCAAGCTCGCAGCACCATCCACTTGGCCCATCGAGTGGGCGCATTGCTGCTGGCCGTGACGCTGGTCCTGCTGGTCGTCAGGCACTGGCAGGAAGCGCCCCTGAGGCCATGGCTTGCCAGCCTGGTGGGTGCCTTGCTCCTGCAGGTAGCGCTGGGTGTGGCCAATGTCCTGCTGTGGCTGCCGCTGGGGCTGGCGCTCTTGCATACGGCGGGCGCGGTGCTTGTGGTGTTTGCCTTCACGCTGTGTTGCTGGAAACGCCGGCAGGGCCTGAGCCTCGCCGCCGTCGCCAAGACCCAAGGAAAGCGCGGAGGCTGGCTGCATGCGTGAGTCATTGCTGTTACCCCCCCGGTCGGGCAGTCATCTCGCGGTCCTTCAGGACCTGGTGGCGTTGTGCAAGTGGCGAGTCGTGGCGGTCATGCTGGTCTGCTCCCAGGTCGGCATGCTGCTGGCCGCACCAATGCCGCCGCTGTCCACGGTGATCTTCGGGCAGCTCGGGATCGCGCTTGCCGCCGCCGGTGCCGCCGCGATCAATCATGTGGTCGACCGGCGCCTCGACGCCTTGATGCGCCGAACGTCACGCCGGCCTCTCGCCTCGGGCCGTCTCTCGCTGCCGCTGGCGCTGACCTGGGCGATGGCGCTATCGGTTTCCGGCATCGCGCTCCTGGCACTCATGGTCAATACGCTGACGGCCTGGTTGACGCTGGCTTCGCTGATCGGTTACGCCCTTGTCTATACGTTGTTTCTGAAGCGTGCCACGCCACAGAATATCGTGATTGGGGGCGTCGCCGGCGCGGCGCCGCCGCTGCTGGGGTGGACGAGTGTGACCGGTACCCTGGGGCCCGAGCCGCTGCTGCTGATGCTGATCATCTTCGCCTGGACACCACCCCATTTCTGGGCGTTGGCGATTCATAAGCGCGAGGAGTACGCCCAGGCGGGGGTGCCGATGTTGCCGGTGACCCATGGTGAAGCCTTCACCCGCTTGCAGGTCTGGCTCTACGGCTGGCTGACGGTGGCGGCGACCCTGCTGCCGTTTGCCATCGGCATGAGCGGTTGGCTCTATCTGGTCGGCGTCAGCGTATTGAATGTTCGCTTCATGGTCTGGAACCTGCGGGTGTGGCGGGGGCGTGATGAGCAGGCGCCGATCCGCGCCTTCTGGTTTTCCATCCGCTATCTGCTCGGGGTTTTCCTGCTATTGCTGGCCGATCACTACCTGGCGATGGCGTGGCATTGAGCGTGCAAGGCGTCGCGCTGACGGCAGGTTCGTGAGATCGCCTTGTTGGGCTTTTCTGCGCCGGGTGGGTGTGTAGAATGCAGCCTGCACACACCACATCGGGGAAGCTTCATGTCCATGACTCTGGCCCTGGGCCTGCTGGTCCTCGGATTCGCGATCATTGTTGCGTTGGCCTGGTATGCTTGGTCACTGCGAAAGGAAGTTGGCCGCCGGTCGGCTTTTCGTCGCGATGAAGAACGGCGCGCCCAGGAGAATGGCCTGGAGAATCTTGGATTCGTGGCGGCGGCACTCGCGCAGCGTCAAGTTGACGTTACCGAAGGTGCCTGGCGGTGCAAGGTGCTGCTCGAAGTGATCGATCCATCGTTGCTGGATCGGCAGGAATTTCAGGCCTTTGGCGAGGTTTATGAACGCACCCGGCACCTCCATACGCACCAGGCACGGAAAGCCTTGACGGCGCAGCAGCGCTTCGCCGAAGACAAGCAACGTCTGGCGGTGGAGGAGGAGTATCGGGACGCCGTGCTGGCTGCGGCACAGGCCGCGCTGGATTTTCAGGCCCGTTACCCCGACAGTCTCCACTGAGATTTGCGAACAGCGTTCGAAAGGGCGTGACAGCGCATCAATTCTTATGCATATTTGATTGTACAGAAATGATACGCCATCATGTTTTACTGCAAGGGATCGGTCGCGACGGCAGTTCGCTGCGCGATTACGCCGATGGCGAAAGGCGTTGACTTGTTCTCGTCTACAAGACTGGCTAGGCGAAACATTTCATGCTTTTCTTGCCAGTGAGGAAGTGGGGTACTTATCCTGTTTCTCGTTCGGCACATCATTGGACCCGCTGAAGAACAGGGTTACCCGGTATTCAGCATTAGTGTCAAAAGAAGAAGGAGTCTTACATGAAAAAATCAACGACTGGCTTGCTGCTCGGTTCTGCTCTGGTTGTCGGCCTTTCCGGCTGCGCCAGCTCCGCTTCACAGTCTTCCTCCGGCATGAGCGCTTCCAGCGAGAAGGCCTGGTATCAGCATCCGCTGGTCTGCGGTCTGGCTGGCGGCCTGATCGGTGGTGGTATCGGCTACGGCACCACCAGCGATTCCGATGAAGACACCGGTGCTGCTGTTGGCGCAACCGTGGGTACCGTTGCCGGTGCTCTGCTGTGTGCCGAGCCGAACAAGGAGCCGATGGAAGCCGCTCCGACCGACAGCGATGGCGACGGTGTCTATGACGCCAACGACCAGTGCCCGGGTACTCCGGCTGGTGTCGCCGTGGACGCGGTCGGCTGCCCGCTGGACTCCGACAACGACGGCGTGCCGGACTTCCAGGACCAGTGCCCGGGTACCCCGGCTGGTGTCGAAGTCAACGCTCTGGGTTGCGAGAAGGACCTGGTCCTGCGTGACGTGAACTTCGAGTTCGACTCCGCCACCCTGACTGCTCCGGCAGAACAGGTTCTGGCCGGCGTTGCCGAGCGTCTGCGTGCCAACCCGAACGTCGGCGTGCGCATCGAAGGTCACACTGACTCCGTGGGTTCTGACACCTACAACAAGCAGCTGTCCCAGGAACGCGCTACGTCCGTCGCTCGCTATCTGGCCAGCCAAGGCGTTCAGCCGAACCGCATGCGTGCCATCGGTTACGGTGAAGAGCAGCCTGTCGCTACCAATGACACCGACGCCGGCCGTGCCGAGAATCGTCGCGTGGAGCTGGGCGAGTGGCAGTAAGCCTGGTGTAAAAACCGGCTTTGACCCTTCGTGATTCCCGGTGCTGAACCGGAAGTCGCGAACTCAACGAGGCGCCTTCGGGCGCCTCGTTGCGTTTACGACCGGCTGCGCGGTGGCGGAAAGCCGGTGCAGGAGTGGCGCGGCAGCAAGCCATGGCGCACCAGGGGCCGATTCTGCTAGTCTATGGCGCTGTTTCACCCCACGAATCAATCTGATGGCGACACGTGATCCCTGGTATGGATCACCACTGCGCACAAGGACAGCCTTCATGCCCATCGTGACACTGCCCGACGGCAGTCAAAGAACCTTCGATGAACCGGTCAGCGTCATGCAGCTGGCCGAGAGTATCGGGCCGGGCCTTGCCAAGGCCTGTGTGGCCGGCAAGATCGACGGACAACTGGTCGACGCTGCCGACATGATCGATAGCGATGCGACGGTGGCGATACTGACCGCGCGCGACGAGGAGGGCGTCGAGATCATTCGCCACTCCTGTGCTCACCTGATCGGCCATGCGGTCAAGCAGCTCTACCCCGAGGCCAAGATGGCGATCGGCCCGGTCATCGACGATGGGTTCTACTACGACGTTGATTTTGGCCAGTCGATCACGCCAGACGATCTGGAGACCATCGAGAAGCGCATGAAGCAGCTGATCGATGAAGAGTACGACGTCGTTCGCGAATACGTTGATCGCGACAAGGCGATGCTGGCATTTCTGCATCGTGACGAACCGTACAAGCAGGAAATCGTGCGTGATATTCCCGAAGAGGCGACCATTCGTCTCTATCATCACCAGGAATATACCGACATGTGTCGGGGCCCCCACGTCCCCAATACGCGGCATTTGAAGGCGTTCAAGCTGACCAAGCTGGCCGGCGCGTACTGGCGGGGTAACGCCGAGAACGCGATGCTGACACGCATCTATGGCACCGCCTGGGGCGACAAGAAGCAGCTCAAGGCTTACCTGCATCGCCTCGAAGAGGCCGAAAAGCGAGATCACCGCAAGCTGGCGCGTCGTCTCGATCTCTTCCATATGCAGGAAGAGGCGCCCGGCATGGTGTTCTGGCACCCCAACGGCTGGACCCTGTGGCAGCGGGTCGAGCAGTACATGCGTGGCGTGTACAAGGAGGGCGGCTACCAGGAGATTCGTTGCCCGCAGATCATGGACGTGTCGCTGTGGAAGAAGTCGGGGCATTGGGACAACTACGCCGATGGCATGTTCTTCACCGAATCGGAGAAGCGGGAGTACGCGCTCAAGCCGATGAACTGCCCGGGCCACGTTCAGGTGTTCAATTCGGGCCTGCGCAGCTATCGCGAGCTGCCGGTGCGCTTCGGTGAGTTTGGTGGCTGCCACCGCAATGAGCCGTCCGGCGCCTTGCACGGCATCATGCGGGTGCGTGCTTTCACCCAGGATGACGGCCATGTGTTCTGCACCGAGGCTCAGGTCGAGCCCGAGGTCACGAGCTTTCATCGTCAGGCGCTCAAGGTTTACAGCGATTTCGGGTTCGACGATATCGCCATCAAGATCGCCCTGCGTCCCGACAAGCGTATCGGTGACGATGATGTCTGGGATCGCGCCGAGGACGCTTTGCGCGGTGCGCTCAGGGCCTGCGACGTCGAGTGGCAGGAACTGCCCGGCGAGGGCGCCTTCTATGGTCCCAAGATCGAGTACCACATGAAGGATTGCCTGGGGCGTGAGTGGCAGGTAGGCACCATGCAGGTCGATTTCATGATGCCCACTCGCCTCGGGGCTCAGTATGTTACCGAGGCTGGCGAGCGCAAGGCGCCGGTCATGCTGCATCGAGCCATCGTTGGTTCGATGGAGCGCTTCATCGGTATCTTGATCGAGCACTACGCCGGTGCCATGCCGCTGTGGCTTGCTCCTGAGCAGGTGGTGGTCATGATCATCACCGATGCCCAGCGCGATTACGCCGAAAAACTGACCTCTCGGCTGCAAAAAATCGGTCTTCGCGTCAAGTCGGACTTGAGGAACGAGAAGATCGGCTTTAAAATTCGCGAGCATACGTTGCAGAAGGTCCCCTATCTCCTGGTGGTCGGAGATAAGGAAGTCGAGGCCGACTCGGTGGCGGTGCGCACGCGCACCGGCGAAAATCTGGGCACCATGACGGTGGATGCCTTCATCGAGCGAGCCCAGGCCGAGCGGTACTAACGGGGAGGTGGCATGTGGCCGCCCCTCGAGCGACATCTTCCTAAGCAAAAGTGGAGACGGAACCATCAAGCGAAGCAACCCCAGAGGACGCCCCCAAGACAAGCGTCCGCCAATGAACGATCGCATCACCGAAGATCAGGTCCGCCTGATCGCCAGCGACGGCGAACAGCTCGGTATCGTAGAAACCAGCGATGCACTCGAGCGCGCCGAGTCGGAAGGGATGGATCTGGTTCAGATTTCTAATGCCGACCCCATCGTCTGCAAGATCATGGACTACGGCAAATTCGTCTTCGAGCAGAAGAAGCAGAAAGCTGCTCAGAAGAAGAAGCAGAAGCAGATCCAGGTCAAGGAAGTCAAGTTCCGGCCTGGCACCGACGAGGGCGACTATCAGGTCAAGATGAAGAACCTGATCCGGTTCCTCGAAGGTGGCGACAAGGGCAAGGTCACCCTGCGTTTTCGCGGGCGTGAAATGGCGCACCAGGACATCGGCCGCAAGCTGATGGAGCGGATCGCTGCGGACCTCGAGGAACTCGGGACCGTGGAGTCCTTCCCCAAGATGGAAGGCCGCCAGATGATCATGATCATTGCCCCCAAGAAGAAGTGATTCGACGGCCAGTCAAACGGATCGCCGACCCCAGGGTTGGCGATAGGCCCCGAATTTTCTCAATAATCCATGAGCGGAGTTTATCCTCATGCCGAAGATCAAGAGCAACAGTGGCGCCGCCAAGCGCTTCAAGAAGACCGCGAACGGCTTCAAGCACAAGCAGTCTTTCCGTAGCCACATTCTGACCAAGAAGTCCACCAAGCGTAAGCGTCAGCTGCGCGGCATGCAGCAGATCCACGATGCCGACAAGGCACTCGTGCGTCGCATGTTGCCGTACATCTAACACCCTTGGTGAACCGTTTTTAACGTCAGGAGAAAGCTATGACTCGTGTCAAGCGTGGTGTCGTCGCTCGTCGTCGTCACAAGAAGATTCTTAAGCAGGCCAAGGGTTACTACGGTGCCCGTTCGCGCGTTTTCCGCGTCGCCAAGCAGGCGGTCATCAAGGCCGGTCAGTACGCCTATCGCGACCGTCGTCAGCGTAAGCGTCAGTTCCGTGCCCTGTGGATCCAGCGTATCAACGCTGGTGCTCGTCAGCACGGTCTGTCCTATAGCCGCTTCGTCGGTGGCCTGAAGAAGGCCGGTATCGAGATCGACCGTAAGGTCCTGGCTGACCTGGCCGTTCACGAGAAGGCGGCCTTTGCTGCCATCGTCGAGAAGGCCAAGGCTGCCCAGTAAGTGAGTCCGATTATCGGACGGCGCTCTCTGGCCTGCACGCCCCCAGGGCTTGCGAGTCGAGGACACTAGCCAGTCTTGGCTAGGCTCGGAGAGAGCGCCAGACCATGATCGTCCCAGGGGAAGAGCAGCCGCTCTTCCCCTGTTTTTTTAGGCGATTCTTTTTTCTCAATGCGTCAGATCAACGATATCGGAGCTCTACGGATGGACCACCTTCCCGAACTGGTTCAACAAGCTCGTGAGGCCATCCAGGCCGCCGACGGCATCAGCGCGCTGGACGATATTCGCGTGCGCTACCTGGGCAAGAAGGGCGAGCTGACGGCGCTGCTCAAGGGGCTAGGCAAGCTGCCCCCCGAGGAGCGCCCGGCGGCGGGGGAACGCATCAACCAGGCCAAGCAGGCGCTGGCCGGCGAGCTGGAGGCCCGCCGCGAGAGGCTGGCCCAGGCCGCCCTGGACGAGCGTCTCGCCGCGGAACGCCTCGATGTCACCCTCCCAGGGCGTGGGCAGCCCGGTGGCGGTCTGCACCCGGTGACGCGCACCCTCGAGCGCATCGAGGGGCTGTTCCAGCGCATCGGCTATGACGTTGCCGTCGGTCCTGAACTCGAAGACGATTACCACAACTTCGAAGCGCTCAACATTCCGGCCCATCACCCCGCTCGGGGGATGGCCGATACGTTTTACTTCGACGCCACTCGGCTGCTGCGTACCCACACCTCACCGGTGCAGGTGCGCACCATGAAAGACGCCGAACCGCCGATCCGCATCGTGTGTCCTGGGCGCGTCTATCGCAGCGACTCCGATTTGACCCACACGCCGATGTTCCATCAGGTCGAGGGGCTGCTGATCGATGAAGGCGTCAGCTTTGCCGACCTGAAAGGCACTGTGGAAGACTTTCTGCATGCCTTCTTCGAGCGCGACGATCTTTCGGTGCGTTTCCGTCCGTCCTACTTTCCGTTTACCGAGCCGTCGGCGGAGGTCGATATCGCCTGTGTGATGTGTTCCGGCGATGGTTGCCGGGTCTGTTCGCACACCGGCTGGCTCGAGATCATGGGTTGCGGCATGGTGCACCCGGAGGTCTTTCGTCATGGCGGCATCGACCCCGAGCGCTACACCGGTTTTGCCTTCGGCATGGGGGCGGAGCGCCTGGCCATGCTGCGCTACGGCGTGAACGACCTGCGTCTGTTCTTCGACAACGACCTGCGCTTCCTGCGCCAGTTCCACTGATCCATTCGCGGCCGGGCCTGGTCATCAAGGCCCCGGCCGCCTGAACAGAACGCCTCACAGGACGCAACAGGAGTCGTCATGAAAGTTTCCGAACAGTGGCTGCGTGAGTGGGTCTCACCGCAGCTTTCGACCCAGGGCCTGGCCGACCAGATCACCATGGCGGGCCTCGAGGTCGACGCCGTCGCGCCGGTAGCCGCGGCATTTTCCGCGGTCGTGGTCGCCGAGGTGGTCGAGAAGGTCCAGCACCCGGATGCCGACAAGCTCAATGTCTGTCAGGTCGAAGACGGTAGCGGCGAGCGTGTGCAGGTCGTCTGCGGCGCACCCAACGTCGCCGTGGGTCAGCGCATTCCGTTCGCGCGGGTCGGAGCGGTGCTGCCCGGCGACTTCAAGATCAAGAAGGCCAAGCTCAGAGGCGTCGAGTCTCGCGGCATGATTTGCTCGGCCTCCGAACTCGGCCTCGAGGAGGGCACCTCCGAGGGTATTCTGGTGTTGCCCGTCGAGGCGCCGGTGGGCGATAGCCTGCGTGATTACCTCGGCCTTGACGATCACACCATCGAGGTCGACCTGACGCCCAACCGGGGTGATTGCTTGAGTGTCCAGGGCCTGGCGAGGGAGGTCGGGGTCCTGAACCGCCTCCCGCTGACCGCGCCGGCGGCGCGTGAAGTGCCGCCGACTCACGATGCGGTGTTCCCGGTTCGCGTCGATGACCCCGAGCTGTGCCCGCGCTACATCGGGCGCCTGATCAAGGGCGTCAATATCGCCGCCGCGACCCCGACCTGGATGGTCGAGCGGCTGCGTCGAAGCGGCGTACGCAGCATCGACCCGGCGGTGGATGTGACCAACTACGTGATGCTGGAGCTCGGGCAGCCGTTGCACGCCTTCGACGTGGCGAATCTCAGCGGTGGCGTTGTCGTGCGTCTGGCGCGTCAGGGCGAAGAGCTGGTGTTGCTCGACGGGCAGACCGTCGCACTCGATGCCTCGACCCTGATCATCGCCGATGACAAGGGGCCCTTGGCCCTGGCCGGTATCATGGGGGGCGAGCACTCCGGCGTTGCCACCGAGACACGCGACATCTTCCTCGAGGGTGCCTTCTTCACCCAGTTGGCGGTCGCCGGCAAGGCGCGTTCCTACGGCCTGCATACCGATGCCTCTCATCGCTTCGAGCGTGGCGTGGACCCGTCCCAGACCCGTCGAGCCATCGAGCGGGCGACCGAGCTGTTGTTGGCGATCTGCGGTGGCGAGCCGGGGCCGATCAATGATCAGGCCAGCCCCGCTCACCTGCCCGCCGTCCAGCAAGTGACGCTGCGCCGCGAGCGGCTTGCACAGGCGCTGTCCAAGCGCCTTCCCGATGCCGAGGTCGGCGAGATCCTCGAGCGGTTAGGCATGCTGGTCGAGGACGGCGACCACGGCTGGAGCGTCAAGGTGCCGTCCTGGCGCTTCGACGTGTCCATCGAGGAGGACCTCGTCGAAGAGGTCGCGCGTATCCACGGATACAACCGTTTGCCGGTGCGTCGTCCGGCGGTGCGTCTGGCGCTGAGGCCGGACGATGAGGCCGCCAGCCCGCTCGCCAGCCTGCGCCGTCAGCTGACCGCACGAGGCTATCAGGAGGCGATCACCTATAGCTTTGTGGCGCCGGAGCTGCAGCAGGTGTTGCTGCCTGAGGCGGTGTCACCGACGCTTGCCAACCCCATCTCCGCGGATCTGTCGGTGATGCGCGCCAGCCTGTTCCCGGGATTGATCCGGTCGTTGGAGCATAACCTCAATCGCCAGCAGAGCCGTGTGCGGCTGTTCGAGAGTGGCCTGGTGTTTCGCGGCGAGCTCGATGACCTGGAGCAGCTCCCGATGATCGGTGCCGTGGCCTGTGGCTCGCGGCTCCCCGAAGGCTGGACCGGCGGTCGTGAGGCGGTCGATTTCTTCGATCTCAAGGGCGACCTGGAGAGCCTGCTGGGCGTCGCTGGCGATGCCGATGCCTGGCGTTTCGAGGCCGGTGTTCATCCGTCGCTGCATCCCGGGCAGTGCGCACGGATTCTCCATCGCGGCGAGGAGGCCGGCTGGATCGGTACCCTGCATCCCGCCGTTCGCGCCAAGCTCGGCCTCAAGACCGATGCGGTGCTGTTCGAGGTGCGCCTCGATGCGTTGACGCGGGGGCGCGTCCCGGCCTTCAAGCCGTTATCGCGTTTTCCCGAGGTGCGCCGTGACCTGGCCTTCGTAGTGGATGAGCATGTCGCGGTGCAGTCTCTGCTCGATAGCGCCCGCCGTCAGGCCGGTGAATGGCTCAGCGACATCGCCCTGTTCGACGTCTATCAGGGCAAGGGGGTGGCCGATGGTCGTAAGAGTGTGGCTCTAGGCTTGACCTGGCAGCATCCTTCGCGCACGCTAAATGACGATGAAATCAATCAGTTGGTCGATGCCATCGTCGCTGCGGCTCAGCAGCAGCTCAGTGCGGAGCTGCGAGCAGGGTCGCAAGGGTGATCGCCGCCGAAGGGACCGGCGTGGACGGAGGGCTTGACCACCACCGTGAGGAACAGCACATGGGAGCGTTGACCAAGGCGGAATTGGCCGAGCATCTGCACACCGAGCTTGGCCTCTCGAAGCGTGAGGCGAAGTCCATGGTGGAAGCCTTTTTCGAGGAAATCCGCTCCTGCCTGCGGGAAAACGAGCAGGTCAAGCTGTCGGGGTTCGGCAACTTCGACCTGCGCGACAAGCGCGAACGGCCGGGGCGTAACCCCAAGACCGGGGAGGAGATTCCGATCTCTGCCCGGCGAGTGGTGACCTTTCGGCCGGGGCAGAAGTTGAAGAGTCAGGTCGGCAGCGGCGACGACGACGAATGACCCCTCGGCCAGTCCGTCTGGCCGAGGCGCTCGAGACGCTGCATTGGTAGAGAAGTGCCGGCTCCCTCAGGAGCCGGCATTTTTTATGCCCGACGCGGGCAGCCGCAAGGGCGGCGGCCGCTGAGCCGATCTCTCAACAGACCCTTGCGGTCGGCCTTTCTGGTGCGGTGCCCTGAGGGTTATCACAACGGCGCTAGCCGATAGACCGGTTGTCCGCGGCTATGGCTAGACGCCTTGGCTCTCGAGGTACCAGGTGATGACCACCTTCAGCACATAGCCGAGCATGCCGGCGCCGAGGACGATGAACAGCATGATGGTGCCGAAGCGGCCGGCCTTGGACTCGCGCGCCAGGTCCCAGATGATGAAGCACATGAAAATGATCAGGCCGCCGATCATGATCGGTGTGATCCAGGTGTCGAAGGCTGCGCGCATGGTAGGGCTCCTTGGTCGTGGTGGGGGAAGTGGGCATCGGTGTGGCGCGTGGCGCAGGCTTAGGTTGACACACAGGGCGGACGCTGGACTGCCCGGGAGTGAGCCGGGGGGGGCGGCCGCGTGGCAACCGCCGCTGATCGGTCCCCGTCGCGGTGGGCCCATGGTATCGCTTTGCGCCTTTTGGTGCAGGTTGTCCGAGGATGCGCCGGACCGTGCTTGCGTGCTAGAATCCGACCAAAATCCTCAGGTAATTCCACGACATGCCCATGCTTAAGATCCTTGTTGGCACCATGTATGGTGGTGCCCTCGACGTGGCCGAACAGGTCAAGCCGCTGTTTGAAGATGCGGGCTACGAGGTTGCCATCGTTGAGCAGCCGACGCTTGCCGACATCACCGGCGAAGACACCGACCTTGCGCTGTTCTGCCTGTCGACCACCGGTAGCGGTGATTTTCCGGGTAACTTCGTCCCCTTCGTGCGTGAACTTCAGGACAAGAGCCCAGGGCTGGCGGAGCTTCGTTATGGGCTTATTGCCCTCGGTGACAGCTCCTACGGAGACACCTTCTGCGGTGCCGGTCGGCGCCTCGATGACCTGCTTCAGGACCAGGGGGCTCAACGCCTGGATGAGCGTCTCGAGGTCGATGCCATGGAGACCTTCATGGCCGATGATGCCGCGCTTCCGTGGGTCGAGGCCTGGATTGCCGGCCAAGACCTGAAGGTGGTCTGATGGCGACCCGAATCGCGAGTGCGGCTCGCTTGAGCCTGATGGTCGGGCTGATGGTGGTGATGGCGCTGGCGGTGCCTCGCTACCAGATGGAAGGGCATGCTACCCGCGAGACCCTGATGTGGGGGATGCTCGCTGTGGTGGCGGTGGCCACCGTCATTCAATGGCGCCTGCTCGATGGCGACGGCCGCTCGCGCGTATTGCGGCTGTTGTTTATCTTGCTGGGCAGCCTGGTGCTCGGGGTGCTCGGCATGGTGCTCTACAAGCTCGTAGTCGGCGGCGTGGTGGTCAGCGTCATTACGCTTTCGCAGGGCACCACGGCGGGCCTGGTGCTGCATGCGGTGGTATTGCTGTGGCGCGAGAAGGCCTAGTCGGCTCGCGCTGAGAGGCTACGATCCCCTGACGACAACGCCCCCGATACTCGCGTATCGGGGGCGTTGTCGTTAGCGGGAGGCGTCGGGTGCCGATGCCGTCCCGTGCCTGATTCGGTGACGTCGGGCCTGATTAGGCGGTGTCGCCGCCGAGGGTGTAGCAGGGCACGTAGTCGCCGGCGAGCTTCATGCGGCCCTGGGCGACGAAGGACGTCAGCAGCGCATCGAGCTTGGCCATCAGGTCGGGCTCGGCATGCAGGCGGAAGGGGCCGTGGGCCTCGATGGCGCGGATGCCCTGTTCCTTGACGTTGCCGGCGACAATCCCGGAAAAGGCCCGACGCAGGTTGGCCGCCAGCACGTGCTTGGGCAGTTCACGCTTGAGGTCGAGTCCGGCCATGGCCTCGTGGGTAGGGATGAACGGTTCCTGGAAGTCGCGGGCGACGGTGAGGCGCCAGTTGTAGTAGAAGGCGTCCTGGCGGGCTCGGCGATATTCCGTCACCTTGTCGATGTCGGTGCGCATCAGGCGCGCGACCTCGGTGGGGTCGTCGACGACGATACGGTACAGGCGACGCACGGATTCGCCGAGGGTATAGACCAGGAACTCGTCGATGCGCTCGAAGTATGCGGCGGCGCTGGCGGGACCGGTGAAGATGACCGGTAGCTCCATGTCGGCGTTGTTCGGGTGCAGCAGAATGCCGAGCAGATAGAGGATCTCCTCGGCGGTACCGACGCCGCCGGGGAAGACGATGATGGCGTGGCCCAGGCGCACGAAGGCCTCCAGGCGCTTCTCGATATCCGGCATCACCACCAGTTCGTTGACGATGGGGTTCGGCGCCTCGGCGGCGATGATGCCGGGCTCGGAAACGCCGAGGTAGCGTCCGGGGTAGCGCCGCTGCTTGGCGTGGGCGACGTTGGCGCCCTTCATCGGGCCCTTCATGGCGCCGGGGCCGCATCCGGTGCAGATGTCCAGATCGCGCAGCCCCAGGTGATACCCCACATCCTTGGTGTATTCGTACTCTTCACGGGAGATCGAGTGGCCGCCCCAGCACACCACCAGGCTCGGGTCGCGACTCGGCTTCAGGGTGCCGGCCTTGCGCAGGATATGGAAGACGGCGTTGGTGGTGCCTTCGCCCGTCTCCAGGTCGAAGCGGTTGTGGGTCTGGATCTCGTTGTAGACGTAGACGATGTCACGCAGGACCGACGACAGGTGCTCGCGGATGCCACGAATCATGCGGCCATCGACGAAGGCCTCGGCGGGGGCATTGGTCAACTGAAGACGCACGCCGCGGTCCTGCTGGAGCACTTCGATATCGAAGTCGTGGTACATCTCCATCAGGGCCAGGCCATCGTCCATGGGGTTGCCGGAGTTGAGCACGGCCAGGGCGCAGCGCCTGAGCAGGTCGTGCAGGCCGGTGCGCGACGTATCGCGCAGGCGGTTTACCTCGTGCTGGGAGAGGATCTCAAGGCTGCCTTCCGGCGAAATCGTCGTGGAAATAGTCTCGGGCATCTAAGGCTTCCTTGTCAGGGCGTGCCGGCCTGATGGCAGGCCTGGTCGAAGAGGGTGCGCACGGCGTTCTGGTCGGCATCGCTCATGCTGTCCTGGGCGAAGCACCCCTCTAGCCATTCGTGAAATACGGCATCGAAGTCCGCCGCGCTGACGTCGGCGGGGTCGTAGTCGAGCTGGTCAACCAGCAGCGGAATCTGGGGAATCAGGTAGCCCAGAGGAAACAGGTCGTCGGCGGCGGCTTCGCGCTCCATGGTCAGCAAGGCGTTATTGACGGCGTCGGCGCGTTCGACGATGGGGTCAGACATGGGGCGAAGTTCCTGGTGATTTGGCATCGGTAAAGTCATGGTGTCGATGCTATCACGGGCCGGTTCGGGGCGCAGCGCTGCGGGGCGCAAGCCGAGGTGGTAGACTGTCCGCGCTCGCTTAGCCTTGTGTCCTTGCCCATGTTCAACGCCCAATACTTCCGAACCTTCATCACGCTGGTCGAAACCGGCAGCTTTACGCGTACGGCCCACCGGCTGGAGATGACTCAGCCGGGGGTCAGTCAGCACGTGCGCAAGTTGGAGCAGTATCTGGGTAAACCCTTGCTGGAGCGTCAGGGCCGCCGCATTCGGCTGACCGAGGCGGGGCGCAGGGCCCATGACTATGCCTTGAAACTGTTCGCCGAACATGAGGTGTTTCGCCACTCCCTGGACGACGATAGCCTCGACAGCGGTGAATGTCGGATCGCCTCGCCGGGTTCCATCGGCTTGATGCTGTATCCGTTTATCCTCGGGCAGCAGCAATTGCATACTGGACTCACCGTCAATTATTGCTTTGCTTTCCATCACGAAATCGTCACCGACGTGCTCGCCGGTCGCCATGATGTGGGGATAGTCACCGAGGCGGTCAAGGATTCGGAGCTCGATTGCACGGCGTGGCATCAGGAGCCCTTGAGCCTGGTCGTGCCGGCGGACTTTGCCGGTACCCAGCTCTCTGACTTGCTGGGTCTGGGACTCATCGGGTACTCCGATGGCCTGGACAAGGCCGCGCGTCTGCTGCGAGCCAACTTCCCCGATGACTTCCGCTCGATGACTCAGTTTCCCCGTCAGGGCTTCACCAACGAGGTCAATATGGTGCTCGATGCGGTGGCGCGGGGACTGGGCTTTACGGTGGTGTCGCGCCCGGTGCTGGAGACATCACCGTGGCAGCGCCAGGTGCGTGAACTGAGCCTGTCGCAGCCGCTGGACGAAACCCTGTACCTCATCACTCGGCGTGGCTCGCGCATGCCGAGCCGCTATACCCGCCTGCTCGACGGTTTCCGCGAACAGCGTCATCTGGAGCGCTTTGGGCACCCGGAAGGGCGCCCAGTCGTCGAGGCCTGAGCGCGGGTCGATCCCCGCTGCACGGCCCCTCGTACCGGCGTATCGCGCGACCGCGACTTCGCTGTGCAGCGTCAGGTGTCGGCTCGGCCGACCTGTGCGCGTGCCCCTTGTGTTCTGTCGGCCCGGTGCCGAGGTTGGCAGGCGTAGCATCCTAACCGCCGACACCCCGCCTTGGCGGGGTGTCGGGGACCTTCAACTAGCGCATCACGGCGGCCAGTAGCCGGGTGATGCGCTTGCGTGCGAGCTTAATCGCGGTACTCGTCAATGCTCGGGCAGCTGCAGATCAGCTGGCGGTCGCCCAGCACGTTGTCGACCCGGTTGACCGCCGGCCAGTACTTGGCCGCCTTGACCGCCTCCGACGGGAAGGCGCCTAGCTCGCGGGAGTAGGCTCGGTTCCACTCGCCGTCCATGATGTCGGCCATGGTGTGCGGTGCCTTGACCAGCGGATTGTCGTCGACGCTCCAGTCGCCGTTCTGGACCTTGGCGATCTCCGCGCGAATCGCGATCATGGCGTCGCAGAAGCGGTCCAGCTCGTAGCGGGATTCGGATTCCGTCGGCTCGATCATCAGCGTGCCCGGCACCGGGAACGACATGGTCGGGGCGTGGAAGCCGTAGTCCATCAGGCGCTTGGCGATGTCTTCTTCGCTGATGCCGGAGGCCGCCTTGAGCGGGCGGATATCGATGATGCACTCGTGGGCCACGGTGCCGTTCTCGCCCTTGTAGAGGACCGGGTAGTGGCCATCCAGGCGCCTGGCGATATAGTTGGCGCCGAGAATCGCAAGCTCGGTGGCCTCGCGCAGGCCGCGGGCGCCCATCATCTTGATGTAGGCCCAGGAGATCGGCAGGATCGAGGCGGAGCCGAACGCCGCCGCGGAGACCGCGCCGGAGGCCGCGTCGACGCCGTCCAGCGGCGTCACGACGTGGTTGGACACGTACGGCATCAGGTGCGACTTGACGCCGATGGGGCCCATGCCAGGGCCGCCGCCGCCGTGGGGGATGCAGAAGGTCTTGTGCAGGTTCAAGTGGCTGACGTCGCCGCCGAAATCCCCCGGGCGGGCCAGGCCGACCTGGGCATTCATGTTGGCGCCGTCGATGTAGACCTGGCCGCCGTTGGCGTGAACGATGTCGCAGGCGTCGCGCACGCCGGCCTCGAACACCCCGTGGGTCGACGGGTAGGTCAGCATGATCGCGGACAGCTCGCTGGCATGCTTCTCGGCCTTGGCCTTCAGATCCGCCAGATCGATGTTGCCATCCTCATCGCACTCGACGACCACCACCTTCATGCTGCACATGGCGGCCGATGCCGGGTTGGTGCCGTGGGCGGAACTCGGTATCAGGCACACGTGGCGATCGCCTTCGCCCTGGGCGGCCTGGTAGCGGCGGATGGCGACCAGGCCGGCGTACTCGCCCTGGGCACCCGAGTTGGGCTGCATCGAGATGTGGTCATAGCCGGTGATCTCGACCAGGAAAGCGGCCAGTTCATCGATCATCTGGCGGTAGCCGGCGACCTGATCCTTCGGTGCGAAGGGGTGGATGCGGGCGAACTCCGGCCAGGTGATCGGCATCATCTCGCTGGTGGCGTTGAGCTTCATGGTGCAGGAGCCCAGCGGGATCATGGCGTGGGCCAGCGACAGATCCTTGTTCTCCAGGCGCTTCAAGTAGCGCAGCATTTCGGTCTCGCTGCGGTAGCGCTGGAAGGTCGGGTGGGTCAGGAAGTCGCTCTCGCGCTGGCAAACACGCGGAATGCCGCTGGCCTTGGCCGCAACGGCGGCATCGTCCAGCTCGCGAACGCCGAGGCCATGCTCCTCGCCCAACAGGACGTCGAACAGCGTATCCAGGTCATGAGCGGTGGTGGTCTCGTCCAGGCTGACGCCGACGTCGCCATTGTCGAAGTAGCGCAGATTGACTTCGTGGGTCATGGCACGGCCGTGGATCTTGCCGCGGTCGACGCCGGACAGACGCAGGGTGTCAAACCAGCTGTCGTTGGCCAGGGTCACGCCTTTCTGGGTCAGGCCGGCGGCCAGCAGCGTGGTCAGGCGATGGATGCGCCCGGCGATGGTGCGCAGGCCCTCGGCACCATGATAAACGGCGTAGAAGCCGGCGATGTTGGCCAGCAGTGCCTGGGCAGTACAGATGTTGGAGGTGGCCTTTTCGCGGCGAATGTGCTGCTCGCGCGTCTGCATTGCCATGCGCAGGGCGGTGTTGCCACGCATGTCCTGCGAGACGCCGATGATACGCCCGGGGATGGAGCGCTTGAGCTTGTCGGTGGTGGCGAAGAAGGCGGCGTGGGGGCCGCCGAAGCCCATCGGCACACCGAAGCGCTGGGACGAGCCGACGACCATGTCGGCGCCCATCCGGCCGGGTTCCTTGAGCAGGACCAGGGCCATCAAGTCGGTGGCGACGCAGGTCATGACGCCGCGCTCGCGGGCCGCGTCGATCAGCGGCGCGAGATCGTGGACCCGACCATCGTTGCCGGGGTACTGCAGCAGGGCACCGAAGACGTCGTGTTCGACCAGGCTCTCGGCGGGGGCGGTGACGATCTCATAGCCAAACCAGGCGGCCCGGGTGCGCAGCACGTCCAGCGTCTGCGGAAAGACGTCGTCGGCGACGAAGAAGGCGTTGGACTTGGCCTTCTTGTTGGCGCGCCGGCATAGCGCCATGGCCTCGGCCGCGGCGGTCGCCTCGTCGAGCAGAGAGGCATTGGCCAGCTCCATGCCGGTCAGGTCCATGACCATCTGCTGGAAATTGAGCAGCCCTTCCAGCCGGCCTTGAGAAATCTCTGGCTGGTAGGGAGTGTAAGCGGTGTACCAGCCCGGGTTCTCCAGCACGTTGCGCTGAATGACCGCCGGCAGGTGGGTGTCATAGTAACCCTGGCCAATATAGCTGCGGGCCACGCGGTTCTGGCGGGCCAGGCGATAGAGGTAGTCCAGCGCTTCCGCTTCGGCCTTGGGCGGGTCCAGGTCCAGCTCCCTGTCGAGGCGAATGTTGGCGGGGACGGTCTTGTCGATCAGTGTCTCCACGCTGTCCATCTCAAGCGCCGACAGCATGGCGGCTCGATCGTCGGCATGCGGACCATTGTGGCGTCGAATGAAGGCATCGTGATCGGCCAGTTCGGCCAGACGGCGTGAGTCAAAAGCCATGGAACACCCTGATAGCGTGGCGGGCACGGGGCCCGGTGGATAGAAGAACAACAAGGGACAGGACGGAGGCGGTGCTCGCGGCGCCAGGCGCTGGCGACCGCCTCCTGCGCTCGGACTGCCCGGTGGGCAGCCGGGTGCATCAATCGTCGGCGTCGGCCACGGCCTGGTAGGCGTCGGCGTCGAGCAGCTCGTCGAGCACGTTCTTGTCGTCGAGACGAACCTTCATGATCCAGCCGTCCTCGTAGGGCGACTCGTTGACGGTTTCCGGTGCGTCTTCCAGGGCCTCGTTGACCTCGACGATTTCGCCGTCGATGGGCGCGTAGAGGTCGGAGGCCGCCTTGACCGATTCGATGACGCCGAACTCGTCGCCCTTGGCCAGCTGAGTACCGATCTCGGGCAGGTCGACGAAGACCACGTCACCGAGGGCTTCCTGGGCGTGGTCGGTGATGCCGATGGTCACGGTGCCGTCGCCATTGTCGAGGATCCACTCGTGGCTGGCGGCGTAACGAAGATTGGCGGGAATTGAGCTCATCGCGTTTTCCTATACGAAAAAGGTTTTCCGGTTTGGCGCATGCTAACGCCAAAGGAGTCGTTTGGCGAGTCTCTCGGGGTGGGATTTCGCCCCGAGTCAGGGTGCTTCCTCGATCAGGGTGGAACGATACGGCCTTGTCGTCCAGTGCCAAAGGGGGAGGGGCAGCGCGCGGAGCCGTGGTAGATGCCCTGGCGTACCGCGGCGCGGGGCAGGCGCACCGCCGCGTCACGCGGCTCGCTGTTCTGCGAGCGGTGCGCGGGGGCAGGAAGGCGCCCTTGGCGGCACGACGAAAGAGGGGATTGCCAAGCGCGGGATTGGACCCTAGAGTGCCGAAAGTTTCCGATAGGAAAACTATGGCGAGTTGAGAAAACACAAAGGTGTACGGTAGGCGTAGCGTGGAGTGGCTCTGCTGGTGTGACTTCGGCAGTATCCGCTATCGTTAGCGGGTCCGCGCTGGCGATCTTGCGTTGCCGAAGTGGCTTTGCCATAGGTTCAACCTCTGTGCCTATACCTTGGTCGTAGGCGTCAGTGCATAAAAATAAGCGTTAGATAGGGAGATTTCCGTGGAAACACTCAACAACATCTTCGGCGCCATCAACGGCGTGGTGTGGGGGCCGATCATGCTGGTCCTGCTGCTGGGGGTTGGCATCTATCTCCAGCTAGGGCTCAAGCTGCTGCCGATCCGCAAGCTGGGCATGGGCTTCAAGCTGATGTGGGACGGCCGTGACAAGAAGGCCGTCGCGGGCGAAGCCAAGGCCGACGACGGGGAGATATCCCCTTTCAACGCGCTGATGACGGCGCTGTCGGCCACCATCGGTACGGGTAATATCGCCGGTGTGGCGACGGCCATTGCCCTCGGTGGTCCGGGTGCCGTGTTCTGGATGTGGATCACCGCGCTGGTCGGTATGGCGACCAAGTTCGCCGAGGCGGTGCTGGCGGTGCGCTATCGCGAGACGGATGAGACCGGCTTCCATATCGGTGGCCCGATGTACTACATCAAGAACGGTCTTGGCCGAAAGTGGTTGTGGCTCGGTGGCGCCTTCGCCTTCTTCGGTGCCGTCGCGGCCTTCGGCATCGGCAACACCGTGCAGTCCAATTCCGTGGCCGATGCCCTGGAATCCAGCTTCGGGGTGCCCCACTGGGTCACCGGGGTAGTCATCATGGTGCTGGCCGGCGCCGTTATTCTCGGCGGTATCAAGCGCATCGCCAAGGTGGCGGGCAAGCTGGTACCAGTCATGGGTATCGCCTATATCATCGCCGGGCTGGTGGTGCTGGCATTCAACGCCGACCAGATCGGCGCCGCCTTCGGCAACATCTTCTTCTATGCCTTCAACCCTCATGCGGCCATGGGTGGTTTTGCCGGTGCTGCGGTCATGGCGGCCATTCGCTTTGGCGTGGCGCGGGGCATCTTCTCCAACGAGGCCGGCCTCGGTAGTGCGCCGATCGCCCATGCCGCCGCTCAGACCAAGAACCCGGTGCGTCAGGGCCTGATCGCCATGCTCGGTACCTTTATCGATACCATCATGGTGTGCACCATCACCGCGCTGGTCATTCTCACCGCGCCGATCTGGGAGACCGGCGAAGCGGGTGCCTCCTTGACCGCGCTGTCGTTCGACACCGCACTACCGGGCTTTGGTGAGGCTATTGTCGCCATTGCCCTGGCGGTGTTCGCCTTTACCACCATTCTGGGTTGGTCCTTCTACGGCGAGAAGTGCTTCCAGTTCCTGTTCGGCACGCGTTCCATCATGCTCTACCGGGTGCTGTTCGTGCTGGCGATTCCGCTGGGGGCCATGGCGCAACTGGGCTTCATCTGGCTGATGGCCGATACCTTCAACGCCATGATGGCGATTCCCAACCTGATCGCTCTGGCACTGCTGTCGCCGGTGGTGTTCAAGCTGACCAAGGACTACTTCGACGGCAAGGATATTCTGCCGGGCGAAGAACTCGATCACGATAAATCCTAGGCGTCGTCCTGGCGAGGTGCCCGAATAGGCACCTCGCCGCGCGTGGGACACGCCCAACGAGCCGCGAGTGAAATTGCTATGAGTGACCTCAAGACGACACCGCTTCACGCCCTGCACCAGGAGCTGGGCGCGAAACTGGTTCCCTTTGCCGGCTACGACATGCCGGTCCAGTACCCGCTGGGCGTGAAGAAGGAGCACGAGCACACCCGCGCCTCCTGTGGCCTCTTCGATGTCTCACACATGGCCCAGATTCTGATTCATGGCGACGATGCCCTGACGGCCCTGGAAACTCTCGTGCCGTCGGACTTGGTCGGCCTCCCCGAGGGCATGCAACGCTACGGTCTGTTTACCAGCGAAGACGGCGGCATCCTCGATGACCTGATGACCGTCAACGCCGGTGATCACCTGTATCTAGTGGTCAATGCGGCCTGTCGTGAACAGGACCTGGCGCATCTGCGTCGCGGTCTGCCGGATCACGAGGTTGAGATGCTCGATCGTGGGCTACTGGCCTTGCAGGGCCCGAAGGCGGCGTCCGTCATGCAGCGGCTGTGCCCCGAGGCATGCGCGATGGTGTTCATGCAGCACGGACGCTTCGAGATCGACGGCATGCCGGTGTGGATCAGCCGCAGCGGCTATACCGGCGAGGACGGCTTCGAGATATCGGCCGAGGCGGAGCAGACCGACCGCCTGGCACGCTTGCTGCTGGCCCAGGACGAGGTTGAGGCGATTGGCCTTGGCGCCCGGGATTCGCTGCGCCTGGAAGCCGGGCTCTGCCTGTATGGCCACGATATCGACACCACGACCACCGCGGTGGAAGCCGGGTTGATCTGGGCCATCGGCAAGCCACGCCGCCGCGGCGGTGAGCGTGCCGGTGGCTTTCCCGGTGCGGATGTCATCCTGCATCAGATCGAGGTCAAGGATCACCAACGCAAGCGTATTGGGCTGCTCGGCGAAGGCCGTGCTCCGGTGCGTGAGGGAGCAGAGCTCTACAGCGAGGACGATCTTCACCTGGGCAGCGTCACGTCCGGTGGTTTCGGGCCGAGTGTCGGCAAGCCGGTGGCCATGGGGTATGTGGCTATCGATCATGCCGACATCGGCACCACCGTCTACGCCGAGGTGCGCGGCAAGCGCCTGCCGATGACGGTGACCAAGATGCCGGTGGTGGCGCCCGGGTATTACCGGGGCTGAGGCAAGGATCCGGCGGTGGACGCGGGCGGATGACCGTCAGCGTCCCGGGACATGATCGTTATACCGTTATCTTATGGCCTTTGATTGAGTTGGCCTTTGATTGAGTTGGCCTTTGATTGAGTTGGCGCTTGATTGAGTTGGCCTCTGATTGAGTTGGCCTCTGATTGGGTTGGCCTCTGATTGGGTTGGCGCTTGATTGAGATGGCGCTTGATTGAGTTGGCGCGATGCCTTGGCATCGCGCCATTTTTTTACTCGGCGGATGGCCATCACCGCCCTGGGGCATGCCATTGGTACCCGCATCAAACGCGGCCCGGTGGCGCTGGCGCGGTGCCTTGGCATCGCGTTATTCGTGCACTTGGACGGGCCTTTGCGCCCCCGTCTCTGCCCCTCCCACGGCTGTGTGGCGGTGTGGCAGGCGGTGCCTGCGCGGGCGGTCCGACACGTCGGAACGGGCGTCGATCCCGGGGCGCGGGAGACGGGAGTGGCGCCAAGGGCGAGGGGCGCCGACGCCACGTTCGTTGCATGGGGCCGGTGTCACGGGCGTAGCGGCCGGAACACGCCGGGCCGTTCATTGGAGCCAGCGAAAGGTCAGGTTGAGGCGTTCGCCCTCGATCTTGCGTGGCAGAAGGGCGTGTTCGAGGCGCTCCTGGACACCGGCGCCCATCAGCAGCAGGCTGCCATGTTCCAGCCAGACGTTGAAGGCCGAGGCAGAACGGTCCTTGAAGCGAAAGCGTAGCGGGCGAGGCACTCCCAAGGTGACCGCCGCAATGCAAGGGGTGGGGCCGAGCTGTGGCTCGTCGTCGCTGTGCCAGCCCATTCGGTCGGTACCGTCGCGATAGCGATTGAGCAGGACGCTGTTGAAGCGCCAGGTGCCAGCCTGTGAGGCGAGGGACCGCTCCAGGTGGTCGCGTAGTTGACGGACACTGGGATGCCAGGGCGTCGGTGTGAAGGTCTTGCCGGAGTAGCGGTAAGCGCTATCGCCCATCCATACCTGTTGGCGAGGGATCGGGTGCTCGCGACCGTACAGGCGCAGCCGGGGCTGGTGCCAGGGGAGTGCGCGCGTCAACTCGGCCAGCAACCGATCGGCCTCGTCGGCCGCGAGAAAATCCGGGGCATAGTCGATGGCGGGTACGCCGAGCACCCGGCTGGTGTTCGCTCCAAGAGGGTGACTCATGGCCCCAGAATGCCATGGCGCGCCCGTCGAGGAAAAGGTGGGGCGGCTGCTTGAGATAGCCCCCGGCTCCCGGCTCCGGCCGCCGGCGCAGCTCGCGACTGGCCAGGCCTAGCCGGCGACCGTGGTGGCCAACGTCTGCACGGGCAGCGGTGTGCTGGACATGTGCAGACTCAGCACGGCGAAGCCGTAGCCCAAGGCAGCGCCGGCGGCGACGTCGGTGATGTAATGCAGGCCGAGCCCGACCCGTGAGATGGCGATCAGGACGACTATTGGCACGAGCCAGACCAGCAGGCCCGGGGTGTGGGCCGCCACCAGGACGCAGAACATGACCGCGTGCATGGTGTGGCCGCTGGGGAAGCTGTAGCGGTCCCTGGCGGGTTCGTTGCACAGTATGCAACCGTCGAAGGTAATGAAGGGCCGCTCGCGGCACAGGCGCGTCTTGACCAGCTTGTATACCGCGATCGCCACGAGGGCCGTCAGGCTGTACTCGATCATCAGGCGCAATCCGAGGTCGCGGCCGTGCAGCGCTGGCTGGGCCGCGATCACGGCGACCCACAGCGGCCAGTCGCCGAGTTTGCTGGCGATCTTCAGCGTCGACAGCCACGGACGATGAATGCTCAAGCCGGCCATGCGCTGGCAAAGTTGCCACTCGATCAGATCGAGGCGATCAAACACTTGCGGGATTCGTGAGGCCATGACGAGACTCCCTGGCGGTTTGGTGAGCGTCGAGAAAGGTCTGGGCGATGACCGGCCAGCGGTAGGTGAGGGCCCTCTCTCGTGCGGCACGCCCGAGGCGGGCATAGCGGGCCTGCTCACCGGAGAGTCGAGCGGCGGATTCCCGGAAGGCTGAGGCGTCATCGGCGTCGATGCTGATACCGTTACGGTCGTGGCTGATCAGCTCGGCGCCCGCGGCGTGGCGATAGGCCACCACCGCAAGGCCGCTGGCCATGGCTTCCAGGACCACGTTGCCCCAGGTCTCGGACAGCGACGGGAAGACGAAGAGGTCGGCACTTGCGTAGTGCACTTGAAGATCCGCCTTGTCGATGAAACCGGTGAACAGGGCATCGGGCAGGGCCTTCTGCAGGTTGGCCTTGCCAGGGCCATCGCCGACGATGACGATGCGCAGATCTGGCCGTGCCTCCTGCATGTCATGGAAGGTATCGCGCAACAACGACAGGTTCTTTTCCGGTGCCAGGCGGCCGACGTAGAGTGCGACCGGTTGATGGGGCCCCACGCCCCAGCGATCGCGCAGGGCTTGATCACGCTTGTCCGGAGTGAACTGGTCACCTTCGATGCCGCGCGCCATCACGCTCACCCGTTCGAATCCCTTGGCGGTAAGGTCCTTGGCTTGTTGATGGGTCGGCACCAGGGTCGCCGCGCAGCGATTGTGGAATCGGCGTAGGCGCTGGCGCACCAGCGGGGCCATCCAGGCGACGCCGTAGTCGCTGCAGTAGTGATCGAAGTTGGTGTGCCAGCCACTGACCACGGGAATGCCCAGGCGCTCGGCGGCGCGCAGGGCGGACCAGCCGAGGGGGCCTTCCGTCGCCACGTAGACGGCGTCGGGCCGCGTGGTCTGCCATTGGCGCCGCATGAGCCGCCCGGCGGGCATGCCAATGCGCACTTCCTTGTAGCCGGGAATAGACAAGCCGCGGACGCGGAGTTCCGTGGCCATGCCGTCGGCGGCGGGTGCCGAGGCCGCGGCGGGCCTAGGGCGGACAAGGTCCAGGGTCACGCCGCGAGCGAGGAGCTCTTGGCTGATGCGGCCCAGCGTATGGGCGACGCCGTTGATATCCGGCGACCAGGTTTCGCTGACCAGACAGATGCGCATGGGGATCCTCATCCTGTCCGGGCCCGAGTGGCCCGCTCATCCTCAGGATAGGCCCGGTGGATGACAAGCCTGGGTCAGAAGGGTGAACGGGCTGTGACGTCGGGAGCGCAGACGACTCATCGATAGCCCCGGCCGGCAGCGGCGACGGGGCTCGTTCACCGTCGCCATGCTGAGATGATGTCATCGCGTCGACCCCAGGGAGAAGGGCGACGCCGTCAGCGAAGGATGCTGTCCGGATCGACCGGCTTGCCCCCATGGCGCATGTCGAACAGCAGGTCGTAGCGCCCGGTGCTGGCATGTTTGCCGACTTCGCACAGCGGCGTGCCGGTGGTGACCTCCTGTCCGCTCTTGACCAGCAAGGTGTCACATAGGGCGTAGACGCTTTGCAGGTTGTCTGCGTGGTGGACGATGACCACCTGCCCGAGCTGGCGCATGCTGTCGGCGAAGCGTACCTCGCCGTCGGCGACCGCCTTGGCGCGAGCGCCCTCGTCGGTGGCCAGCAGCATCGGCTGCAGGGTGCCGCGCCCGTCGGCCCCGTAACGGCGCACCACCCGATAGTCATCCAGCGGCCAGGGCCAGCCGCGGGCGCGGGACGGCACCTTGCCCGGGTCGGGCAGTCGGACCGAAGGGGCCGGGGCGGTGGCCGACGACGAGCGCGAGGCGGCCGTGGAGGTGCCGGAGAGCGGGACCTGGATCAGTTGGCCGACTTTCAGGTTCGTGGCCGAGACACCGGCATTGGCCGATTGGATGCGACGCGGACTGGCACCGAAGCGTCGGCCGATGGCGCTGAAGGTGTCACCGGGGCGGACCTGGTAGCGGTAGGGGCCACCGGAGGGCGCACGTTCCTGGCGGCTGGGCACCAGGATACGCTGACCCACGGCCAGGCGACGCGAATCGGTGCCCGGGTTGAAGCGCTCGAGTCGCACCAGCGGGACGCCGGCCCGGCGAGCGATATCACCGAGGGTATCGCCTCGCTGCACGGTGACCCAGCCGCCCGCGATGCTGGTGGTGCCCACGGAGGCCGCGCGAGGACTCGTCGCGTTTCCGGGAGTACCAGCGCAGCCGACGAGCAGAAGGCTGACTACCAGCGGTGTGAGGAGAGCGAGGCATCCTTTTCTAGCCACAGCGCGTTGAGCCATGTGTGGAAGCGTTCCTTGTAGTTCGAATCGTCATGATACTGGCCGGCTAGCATCCAGTCGGGGATGGTCAGGCAGCGGGCGTCGAGGCGAATGCTGCCCTCGCGTCCGCAGAGGAAAGCCCAGAAGCTGGGGCGCGGCGATTGGTAGTCGATGGTGACGTCGATGATGCCGCCGAGGCGGTCGCCGAGCAGTCCCATGACCTGGGCGATGCCGCCTGCCTTGGGCCGCAGGAGGTTGGTAAACGGGCTCTGGCGGGCTGCCTGCTTCTGTGGGGTGAAGCGGGTCCCTTCGACGAAGTTGATGATGGCGATGGGCAGGTCCCTGGCGCGCTTGCACATGCGCTCGGTGGCGAGCCGATCGCGCTTTGCGAGCTTCGGGTGGCGTGCCAGCTGTTCCTTGGTGTAGCGGCGCATGAAGGGGAATTCGAGCGCCCACCAGGCCATGCCGACGACCGGCACCCAGATCAATTGCTGCTTGAGAAAGAAGCGTGGCATGGGAATGCGTCGATGGACCGCCATGAACAGCAGGAAGATGTCGGTCCAGCTCTTGTGGTTGGAGATGACCAGCCACCAGGTGTCGGGATGAATCTCGTCGGGCACATCGAAGGCGACGTCCGGACGTACCCAGTGCTTGATCCACCACAGGTTGAAGCCGATCCAGTTCAGCGCGACGGCGTTCAGGCCGGCGAGTACCTTGCGCTCCAGCGCGCGGCCTGGCACCACAAGCTTGAGCAGGGTCAAGACCAGCAGTGGCAGAGTCCAGAATAGGGTGTTCAAAATGAGCAGCAGGACGCTGATCAGGCCCTTCAGGGTCGACATGCCTTGGCTCCTTGCACGGTAAGGCTTACGCAGCGCAATGCTAATGGATTCCGTGGCGGCTGCCCAATTTTGTGCGCCTAGCGCGCGGCCTCGTCTTGGTCTGCGAGCAGCCCCGGCGGTGACACGTGCTCGACGAGCACGTCGACCAGGGCTCGTGCGGCCACCGACAGCTCGTGGGGTGTCCAGGTGATCACCCCGACGTTGCGCTCGATGACCGGATCCGTCAGCGGCAGGCAGACGGCACCGGTTTCCTGCATCTGGCGAATGCACAGCGACGGCACGGCGCTGACGCCGAGGCCGCTGGCGACCATGCGCCCGACGCTTGCCAACTGGTGCGTTTCGAAGGCGACCTTGAGGCCGACATGCCGCGGGCCCAGCTGTTGTTCGAGCAACCGGCGGACCATGGAAGGACGCTGCAAGGCAACGAAATCCCGGGACATGAGGGTGTCCCAATCGAGGGCCGGATGCTGGGCCAACGGCGAATCGGCAGGGACCACCGCCACGAAACGATCGCTGAACAGTGGGGTGAAGGTCAGGCTGCCGGTCGCCTCGGGCTCGAAGACGATGCCCATCTCGACCTGGCGTTGGCGCACCATGTCGATGACCTGTTCGTTGATGACATCGTGTACCGTGACGTTGATGCGCGGATGTCGGCGGCGAAAGACCATCAGCGCCTGGGGCAACAGGTTGCCGGCGAACGAAGGCATGGCGGCCAGTGACAGGCGCCCTAGTTGCAGGGTGAAGCGCTGGCGCAGCACTTCCTCGGTGCTGTCCCAGTCGGCGAGCAGGCGCTTGGCCAGCGGCACCAGGGTCTCGCCTTCCGGGGTCAGGCGCACGCTGCGTGTCGTGCGGATAAGCAGGCGCCCGCCCAGGCTCTCTTCGAGCCCTTTGATCGCCAGGCTCAGCGCGGGTTGCGAAAGGTGAAGGTATTCGCAGGCCTGGGTGAAGCTCAGGGTCCGGGCGACAGCCAGAAAGGCGCGTAGCTGCTTGACGGTCATCACATGCTACCAAGGTCAAATTTATAGGTAGAATAAAACAATCCATAAATAAAACAAACTTAACAAATATATAGTGCCGGGCAACACTGGCTTCAGTCTGATGAAACCCTCCGGTGAGGCCGATTCTGCCGCCCACCTGGCTGGCACGGGCATGGCGCTTGCCGAGCGAGATGCGGCGCGTCAGCGAGGGCCGATACGGGGTAGCGAGGGCGGTCCTTCGTCGTCTTTGCCTACACTCTTCATCGATAGACGAGTCATCCACAGATTTCACCCACAGATGAGGCGCCTCACATGGCCGGATTCGACAAGCGCGTATATTCCTACGAAGAGGCAATGGACGGCATCGAGAGCGGTATGACGGTGCTGGCCGGAGGCTTCGGTCTCTGCGGTATTCCCGAGAACCTGATCGCCGAGATCAAGCGTCGCGGGGTCAAGGACCTGACCGTGGTATCCAACAACTGTGGCGTCGACGGTTTTGGTCTTGGTGTGTTGCTTGAAGACCGCCAGATCGCCAAGATCCTGGCGTCCTATGTCGGCGAGAACGCCATGTTCGAGCGCCAGATGCTCGATGGCGAAATCGAGGTGCAGCTGACGCCCCAGGGCACCCTGGCCGAAAAGATGCGTGCCGGCGGCGCCGGTATCCCCGCCTTCTTCACGGCCACGGGTTACGGCACACCCATCGGCGAGGGCAAGGAAGTCCGTGAGTTCAATGGTCGCCCGCACATCCTCGAAGAGGCGATCACCGGAGACTTCGCCATCGTCAAGGGCTGGAAGGCCGACCGCTACGGCAACGTCATCTATCGCAAGACGGCGCGTAATTTCAACCCGATGGTCGCCACCGCGGGCCGCATCACGGTGGTCGAGGTGGAGGAAATCGTCGAGCCGGGTGAGCTGGAGCCGGACCAGATCCATACGCCTGGCATCTATGTCGACCGGGTCATTCAGGGCACCTTCGAGAAGCGGATCGAGAAGCGTACCGTGCGCGAGGGCTGACAGCCGCCGCCTGGCGCCGGCCCTGTCGACGCGGCTCAACACGGCTATGACTTCTCCACTGAACATCAAGAGGCATCAAGATGGCACTCACTCGTGAACAAATGGCGCAGCGCGTCGCCCGCGAACTCGAAGACGGCTTCTACGTCAATCTCGGCATTGGTATTCCGACCCTGGTGGCGAACTACGTGCCCGATGGCATCGACGTCATGCTGCAGTCCGAGAACGGCCTGCTGGGCATGGGCCAATTTCCCACCGAAGACGAGGTGGATGCCGACATGATCAATGCCGGCAAGCAGACCGTCACCAGTCGTCCCGGCTCGGCAATCTTTTCCTCGGCGGACTCCTTCGCCATGATTCGTGGCGGGCACGTGGACCTGACCGTGCTCGGTGCCTTCGAGGTCGATCAGAACGGCAACATCGCCTCGTGGATGATTCCCGGCAAGCTGATCAAGGGCATGGGCGGCGCCATGGACCTGGTGGCCGGTGCCGACAACATCATCTGCACCATGACCCACGCCTCCAAGGATGGCACCTCGAAGCTGCTGGAGCAGTGTTCGCTGCCGCTGACGGGGGCGGGGTGCATCAATCGGGTACTGACCGATCTTGCCTACCTGGAGATCGAGAACGGTTCGTTCGTGCTCAAGGAGCGCGCGCCGGGCGTCAGCGTCGAGGAAATCCAGGAGAAGACGGCGGGCAAGCTGATCGTGCCGGATCACGTCCCCGAAATGACCTTCGAGTGATGACCGGACGGTGGCGGCGCCCCGTCACACGACAGTAGTCCTGGATCGTCGGCGGGCCGGCTTGCTCGCTCGGTCCCCGAGGGATGACTCCTACGGCCCGGCTCGTCCGGGCCGTCCTGCGTCTGAAGGGGCGTGGCTGTCGAATTTATGACCATCTTGAGTCCGATCCCCTTGTGCCGCTGCCCGCAGCCGTTAAAACGCTATGATGCACAGCCTTATCCACAGAAATTGTGGATGAACGTTTCCAAAGAGGGATGGCGATTTGACGGCCAGCGACTACAATGCCGCCGCATCGCTGGCGCTTGCCTGATCCGCGCATCGCGGCGCGGCCATCGCTTCTTCTCATCGTTCAGAGGGTTGTCTCGTGCGTAGTTTGCCGGCCACCCTGCCGATCCTGTTCCTGTGTGAAATCTGCTTTCTGCTTGGCCACGGCCTGATCATGACCTTGCTCGGGGTCAGAATGTCGCTGGAAGGCTTTCCGTCGCAGATGGCGGGGCTGTTGATGTCGAGTTTTTCGCTGGGCTTCGTGTTTGGCAGCTATTGGCTGGAGAAACGCATCAGAAGCGTCGGGCACATCCGCGTGTTCGCCGCCTGTGCCGCGTCTCTCGCGGTGACGGCGATGCTCCATGGCTTGTGGGTCAACCCCTGGGCCTGGCTGGTGTGGCGATTGCTTGGCGGCGGCGCGACGGCAGGCCTGTTGATGGTGATGGAGTCGTGGGTCTCGGGCGAGTCGACCAACGATAATCGCGGCCGGGTGCTCGGCTGGTACATGGTCATCTCGACGATGTCCCTGGCGGGGGGCCAGTGGATGCTCAACCTGGCCGATCCGGGAGGGCAGGTGCTGTTCTCGGTGGTCGGTATGCTCTTTGCGCTATCGCTGGTACCGCTGTCGATTCATCGCATCCACGGACCGAGCCGGCACCATGATATTCAGCCGCGCAAGATTCGCCTGTCGACGCTGTATCGGCGGGCGCCGGTGGGGCTCGTCGGTGCCTTCACGGGCGGACTGATGGTTCAGGCGTTCTTCGCCATGACACCCTACTACGGCCAGGAAATCGGCCTGACGACGGGGCAGACCGCGCGCTTCATGGCCATCACGACCCTGGTGGCGCTGGTGGCTCAGTGGGGGCTCGGTCGGGTATCGGACCGGCTCGATCGGCGCCGGGTGATCCTTTGGATGGCGGTGGTGATGACCCTGACTGGAGGCATCATGTCGGCCATGGCGGATGCTCGTTTCGGCGTCCTGTTGGTGCTGGCCTGCGCCCATACCGCGATGTTGCACACGCTGTATTCCTTGAGTCTGGCGCACACCAACGATTGGCTCGATCCGGAAGAAGTCGTCGCGGCCAATGCCAAGCTGATGATGTGGTATGGCATCGGGTCGGTGATCGGCCCCTTCAGCGCTTCACTGGTGATGCAGGCAGCCGGGCCTGACGGGCTGTGGCTGTTCCTGGGCGCGGCCGCCCTGGCGCTGGCGGTTTTCGTGTGGCTGCGGCTGTGCGGTGACCGGCGCAGTGAAGGTGTCGCGCAGGAGCCCTTCGTCGCGGTGCCGGTGATGGAGACGCCTCACTTCACCGAACTGGATCCGCGGCTGGAACCTCAGCAGCTCGAGCTATCCTTCGACGATGAATGACAGGAGACTTCGCAGCGGGTGTGATGCGGTAGCAGCAGGGCTGCGCTGCGTTCGGGGCCGGTGTCGAGCTGTTTTTGCACCAGGCTCAATCCGCCAAGGCAGACGCGGTGCTCGTCGCCATCGGCGAAGGCCAGCCGTCGCGAACAGGTGGGGTAGTAGCGATGTTCGACCAGCGCCGACACCGGGAAGATGCCGGCGTCGCTCTTGGCCTGACCCAGGCCAAGGTCGGAGAGCGAGGCGTGAAGCTGGGCAACCGGGCTCCCCAGGCGGTCGCAGTCAAAGCCGACATGGTGGACCCGAGGCCCCATGATGGCTAGCCAGGCGGCCAGCGGGTGGGCGCTCATGAGGAGCTCGTAAGTGCGCCAGTCGGGCATTGGCCAGGGACGACCGGCGCCGATGGCTGGCGCCCCGGTGGCGCTGCCTTGGCCGATGAGCGAGACCAGCGCATCCCGGGGGGCGCGGGACAGCCGCGTGGTCTGGAGCTCGATCAGTATCAGGTAAGCGCCATCGTTGGGCGGGGCGAGGAGGGTAACAAGCAAGCCGCGATCTGCCATCGCGTAGCGCTCGACGTCGGTGTAGCCCAGGTCGATGAACTGCGCGGTCATCGAGTCCATGTTCCAGGGCGACTGGCTGACGGTCACCAGGGAAAAGAATTCCAGCGGCGCATCCACCGGCCACAGGCGCAGCGCACCTACGTCGGGATGGTGGTGAATGTAGTCCAGCCAGAGTTGCTGGACGAAGCGCTCCTGCTCGCTCATTTTTCGTCCCTTTGTGCTTGCCGTGTCGATGCTCGGAGTCTGAGTATAGGCGCGCCAGAGACACGCTCTTTCAACGAGGCGACGACGGTCTGCAGGGAACTCGTAGGCGAAGATATCACCTACATAAACTTAAGCGATATCGTACAAAACTAGCCGGTGATGGCGCCTTTATATTACACGCTGGCCGGCTCCCAAGGGCAGCGTTGTGGGCACGAGCTGCGTGGCCGGGCCTGTGGCACGCCCGGGGTGGCCCTCGCCGGGTGTCGGCTCCACCATTGCAACGCACAACGGCCGCCCCAGGGGGCGGCCGTTGTGATAGAGACGCTGGGCAGTGTTCCCTTGAGAGGGTGAACAGGCGTCAGGGCGCGACCGTTTCCAGGGCATTGTCGCGCACGTACTGGTCGAATTCGGTGAAGCCGCCGACGTGGGTCTGGCCGACGAAGATCTGGGGCACGGTGGTGACCGGCTTGCCGATGGTCTTTTCCATATCGGCTTTGGTGATGCCCTCTTCATGGATGTCGACGTAGCGGTAGCCCTCGATGCTGCCGGCGTCGCTCAAGTTATTGGCAAGCTCCTTGGCGCGGACGCAGAACGGGCAGCCGGGACGGCCGAAGATGACGACGAACATGGAGTCTCCTTGCATCCAGGGATGCATCGGTGAAGGGGAAGGTGGAATCGGCGCATTGTGAACGATTCCACGCTCCTTGGCTAATAGTCCCCTGTGGTCACGCCGATCGACGTTGGCTATCGCGGTCCCTGGGGCGCGGTGCTTGGGGCGCGGTGCTTGGGGCGCGGTGCCTGGGGGCGACGCGGGCGATGTTGCCCGCGCCTCGGCGTGGCCGGCCCGCGCTGCGACGATCAAAGATCGGATAGTTCGCCCGCATCGGCCTGGCGGAGCAGGTTGCCGAGCTCGTCATGAATGTCGGGCGTCGTGACCAGCAGGTTCTCGCCGTACAGGTCTTCGGGCAGGCCACAGGGGCGGATGTACAGGTGCCCGGTGCGCGCGCCTGCCTCGGCGGCGATCAACCAGCCGGCGGCAAAGTCCCAGGGCGAGACGCTCTCGTAGTAAGCGTCCAGGCGCCCACAGGCCACATCGCACAGGTCGAGTGCCGCAGCACCATTGCGGCGGATGTCGCGGCAGCGGCTGAGCACGGCAGTGAGTCGGCGCATCAGTGGCGGGCGGCTATCGCGGCGATAGGGGAAACCGGTGGCGACCAGGCTGTTGGCCAACTCGTCGGTGCCGCTGGGGCGGATCGGCTTGCCGTTGAGCAAGGCACCTTGGCCCTTCGCGGCGGTGAAGGTTTCCTCGAGGAAGGGGGCATGGACCACGCCGATCTGAGTCACGCCATCCTGGACGAAGGCGATGGACACCGCCACATGGCGCAGGCCATGAGCGAAGTTGACCGTGCCATCGATGGGGTCCACCACCCACAGCGCGCCGCCCTGCTCCACGGCATCGCGATCGGGCGCCAGCTCTTCACTAAGGCGGTCTTCGTCGGGGAAGGCGGCGTCAAGGCGCTCGCAAATCAGCTTGTCGACCGCCACGTCGGTGTCGGTGACCAGTTCCTGCCCTTCCTTGAAGTGGTGCTGCAGGTCGTCGGACTCTCGCGCCGCCAGGATCATCTGGCCGGCGGCCTTGGCGATGTCGATGGCGATCTCGAGACGTTGCTCGGGGGACATGGCGTTCTCCTGTCGTGGCGAGCTTGCGGTGGGGCGACCGTATCGGCGTCGATGCCGCATGGCTCGAATGCCGATGGGATTCGATGGTGTTGCGATGCTACCACCACCGGCATTGCGCTGCAGCGTAGAGAGCGATCGAGCACGGTGATCAATGAGCAGGGGGCGGGGCAGCCGTGGCTCGGGGAAGGCTGCGCAGCGAAGCCGCGCAGGATACCCATGACGCGGGGCAGACCCATTGGGATCAAAGGGTGGCCAGGAGAGCTGTCAGGAGAGCGGCGAGGAATGCCATCGGGAGCGAGTTCGGGCGAGCAGGCTAGCGCCGCGCAATCCGTGCGTCGGGTCACTGACCGATACCTCGGCGTCGGGCTACACTGAGCGGATTTCTTCGCGAGGACACCGCATGAGCGCGCTACCCCCTGAGCTTTACCGGCGGCTCGCCGGCCTGGCCGATGCCTGGCAGGCGCGACACTGGCGTGAGCTGAAGCGTGAGACAGGCGTTAATCCCCGACTCACGGTGGATGCGTTGTGTTTTACACCTTGCCCGCAACGTCCAGGCTGGGTGGTCGGCGCCTGGCTGACACCGAAGTGTCTGTCGCTGGCCATGGTCGGCGAGAGCGTCTCGGCCCACGACGAGGACTCGGTGATGCTGTCGCTGCCGAGTGGACGCTACCGGCTTCGGCGTGAAGCGGTGTCTGTCGATGACAGCGTCTGGCTATGTCCGCTGCTCGAGGACTTGCGCGATCTCGAGGGCCACGACGACGCCTGTCGGCTGGCGCAGCGATTGATGGCGAGCGTCATGGCCGAGCCCGGACAGACGCCGGTGGGCTAGCGAGCGCTTTCAAAGAGCGCAGGCGGCGGTGCGCTTTCAAGGAGCGCAGGCGGCGGTGCGCTTTCAAGGCGTACAGGCGGCGGTGTGTCTGTCGAGCGTGAATCGCGGCTGGCGTGGGCCTTGCGTTGATGGTGTGCCTGGGTCAATCGACACGCCGTGCTTGGCTCGGGGTCATGGCATTGCCTATGCTGGTGGCCTGTTCGTGGGCAGGCTAATGGGCTCTGTCGTCATCTACGGGCCGCTTGTGGCCTGGCCAACCTCGCTTGAGGCACCGGCGGTCTACGCGGGTGTCTTAACCGGATGTAAAAGGAGTGTTGCATGTCTCGAGCCATTACCCCCCGAGTCGCCGTTGTCACCGGCACCAGCAGTGGCATCGGCGCCGCCGTCGTGGCGCACTTTTGCCAGCAGGGTCACCAGGTGCTCGCGGTGGACTTCAATCCCGACGGTCGCGAAGTCGCCGAAGCGGCGGGGGCGGTATTCTACCAGGCCGACCTGACCGATGCGGATGCCTGCCGTAGCGCTGTCGCCGAAGCGGTCTCTCGTTTTGGTGGTGTCGATATACTGGTCAATAACGCCGGTATCCAGCATGTCGCTTCCATCGAGGACTTCCCCGAGGCCAAGTGGCGACAGATCATCGACCTGATGCTGACGGCGCCTTTTCTGTTGACTCAGGCGGCGTGGCCGTCGATGCGCGAAAAGGGGTGGGGCCGGATCGTCAACATTGCCTCGGTGCATGCCCAGGTCGCGTCACCGGGCAAGGCCGCCTACATCAGCGCCAAGCACGGGTTGATCGGCTTGACCAAGACCGCCGCGCTGGAAGGTGGCGCCCAGGGCATCACCGCCAACGCGCTCTGTCCGGCCTACGTCAAGACGCCGCTGGTGGACAATCAGATCGCCGATCAGGCCAAGTTGCATGGCATGGAAGAGCAGGAGGTCATCGAGCAGATCATGCTCAAGAATGCGGCGGTAAAGCGCTTGATCGATCCCGCCGAGGTCGCCGAACTGGTGGCGTATCTGACCTCGGATGCCGCCGGTGCGGTCACCGGGTCGAGTTGGAACATCGATCTCGGCTGGACCGCCCAGTAGCGTCATCGGCTGGCCGCCGAGCTTGGCATCAGGGCCCTGACACGAGACCGGCAAAGCCCCTGCCGGCGGTGAACGGATGACAGGGGCGCGGGGCGCGGGGCTCGTGCCGGGGTTTCTCGTTCCAGGGCTTACTCGTTCCGGGCTTTCTCGTTCCGGGGCCTTCTCGTTCCGGGCTTTCTCGTTCCGGGGCCTTCTCGTTCCGGGCTTACTCGTTCCGGCGTCTTCTCGCGCGCAGGGGAAGGCGCCGAACGCGGAGAATAAGAGGGGCGTTGCAGCTTGCTGCGTCAGGCTATTATCGCCGCACCGGACGCTTTTGCAGTTTGCGCTGCAAGGTTCGGCGGTGCATGCCGAGGGCGCGTGCCGTGGCAGAAATGTTGCCGTCGTGCTCCTGCAGGACCTTCTGGATGTGCTCCCAGGTCAGGCGGTTGATCGACGGGGGGTTATCGGCGACTTCCGCCTCCGGGTCGCCTTCGCGCTTCTCCAGCGAGGCCAGCACTTCATCGGCATCCACCGGCTTGCACAAGTAGTTGACCGCTCCCAGCTTGATCGCCTCCACGGCGGTGGCAATGCTCGAATAACCGGTCAGGACAACGATGCGACAGTTCGGCGCGACGTCAAGCAACTCCGGCAGGAGCTTGAGCCCGGACTCGTTCTCGAGCTTCAGGTCCAGGGTTGCGATCTCGGGCTGATGGCGTCGCGCCAGTTCCAGTGCCTGGGGGCCATCGTGGGCCACCGCCACGTCGTGGCCGCGGCGCTGCATGGCGCGTTCGAGCACGTGGCAGAACACGTCGTCGTCATCGATGATCAGTAGCCGTTGTGCGCTGTCTTGCATGATGTCCTCGTGGGGTGAGTGCTCAGCTCGCGCGGGGCAGGGTGACTTCTGTCAGGGTACCGCCGTCGGAGTGATTGTACAGGCTCACGCCGCCGCCGAAGCGATTGATGGTGGCGTGGGTCAGAAACAGGCCGATGCCGAGCCCCTTGCTCTTGGTCGAGACGAAGGTGTCGCCGAGTTGGTCGGCGATGGACATGGGGATGCCGGGACCATGATCGCGGATATCGATCACCACCTGCTCGGGGGTCCAGTCGAGACTGATCTCGACGTCATCTGGCCGGGCATCGGCGGCATTGTTGAGCAGGTTCGTCAGCGCCTGATCCAGGGTCGTGTCCACCGCTATGTCGGGGCGGCCACGGCGTTTGGTCACGTTGAGTCGGTGAGTGACGTCGGGGCGCAGGACCAACCAGCGGTCGATTACGGCTTTCAGCCAGGCTTCGGCATCATGTACTTCGGGCTCGGCCATGCGTCGCCGATCGGCGTTCTCCACCAGATGGCGAAGACGCGATTTGCAGGTGTCGACCTGGTCGCGCAACAGACGAATGTCCTTGCCCAGCGGGCTGTCATCGGCGACCTCCTCCTTCATCTCCGACAGCAGTACCGCCATGGTCGACAAGGGCGTACCCAGTTCGTGGGCGGTGCCGGCGGCCTGGGTGGCAACGGCCAGTACCTGTTCGCTGCGCAGGGCCGTTTCGCGGGTGCGTGACAGCGCCTGGTCACGGTAGCGCAGGGCATGGGCCATCTTGTAGATGAAGAAGGTCACGAGCCCTGCCGAGAGGAAGAAGTTGAGCCACATGCCGAGGACGTGGAGGTTGACGCTGGAGGCGTAGTGGGAGCCGAGTTGGGGCACCGGGTGGTAGACCACCATCAGGACGCTGTAAGCGCTCATGGCGGTCGCGGCCAGAATCCAGGCATAGCGCCATGGCAGCGTCGCGGCGGCGATGGTCACCGGGACGAGATAGTAGGTAATGAAGGGGTTGGTGGCGCCACCGGTGAAGTAGAACAGCAACGACAGGCCGGCGACGTCAAGCATCAGGTGAAGCAGGTACTCCTGGTGGCTGACGTCCCGGGGACGGCCGAGCCGCCACCAGGTCGCGATGTTGATCAGCCCCATGGCGACAATCACGGCGATGACCGCAGGCACGTCCAGGGCGAAACCGAGCAGTTCGATCCCGACCACGATGGCAATCAGAAAACCGGTCCAGGTGATACCGCGAACGAAGGTCAGTCGGACCAGATTGCGGTTGGGCGTCGACAGCGGTAGAGGCAGGGCGGCAGGCATGGTTTCTCCCTTCAGCGAGGCCGACATGATAGCGCATTGTGCTCGACGACGTCCCCCCGGCGCGGCCGGTGACGGCGCGCCGCGGACGACGAGGCCGCCAGCGTCGCTGCGCCTCTGGCGGCCTTGCGCCGGACAAGGCATTGCGCCGCGAGGCAGATTGGGGAACAGTGTTTGTTAATAGCTTGCCAGACAAGGACGGCATCGATGCTCAAGCGGATACTCCCCCTGGTGATTGTCGCCATCGGGGTGGCGGCCTTCGTCGCGCTCAAGGCGACCCGCCCGGCGCCGCCACCGGTGGAGGTGGAGGAACGCGAGTGGCGTGTCGATGCCGCGATGGTCTCGTTGTCCGCGCATTCCCCCGTGCTGTCGTTGTACGGCGCGGTGGTGGCCCCGGATCGGGTGACCCTGACCGCGCCCTTGGCCGGACACATCGCTCGGCGTCCGGTGCGCGATGGCCAGCGGGTGGAGGCCGGCGACCTACTGGTCGCGCTGGACGATGCCGACGTCGCGCCTGTCGTTGCCACGGCGGAGGCCGACGTACAGCGACTCGACGCCGAGATCGAGGCCGAGCGAGTGCGTTTCGAATCGGACCGGCAGGCCCTGGAACGCGAGCAGTCGTTGTTGGCCAACGCCCGCAGTCAGCTCGATCGCATGCGCTCCTTGGTGCAGCGCAACCTGGCGTCACGGGCAGAACTCGATCAAGACGAGAACGAGATCGCCAGGGCCCAGGTGACGCTGGTCACTCGCCAGGGTGAGCTCGACGGGTACCCGTCGCGGGTGGCCCAGTTGCAAGCCCAGCGAGCCAGTGCTCAGGCCGCTCTCGACGAGGCCCAGCGTGACGCTCGGCGCAGTCGGGCCGAAGCGCCCTTCGACGGTATCGTCACGGCGGTCGAGGTCGCGCCAGGGGACCGCGTGGGCGAGGGCGACGCGCTGCTCGATCTGATACCCGTGGAGGGGCTGGAGGTGAGGGCGCGTATTCCGGCCAGCGTGCAACGCGAGGTAATCGAGGCGCTGGCGTCGGCTGAGGTGCTGACCGCCGTCGATGACAACGGGGAGCGTTATCGGCTTCGGGCGTTGGCGGGCCAGGGGGATCCGGCCGGCACGGAGGGCATCTTCGATGCGCTCGACGCCAGTTCCCTGCTGCGCCCCGGGTCGCTGGTGGCGCTGGCGCTTCAGCGCCCGGCCGTGACCAGGAGCGTGGCCCTTCCCTATAGCGCGCTGTATGGCAGTGACCGGGTCTACGCCATCGACGACGGACGACTACGTGCCCTCACCATTGCCCGACGCGGTGATATCGCGGGGCCCGACGGTGCGCCATGGGTACTGGTCAGTGGCGAAGCGCTCGTCGATGGTCAACGCATCATGACCACGCATCTGCCCAACGCCGTCGACGGCTTGCGGGTTGCCCAGGCCGAGACCGGCCGGGCTTCGCCCGCGGTGAACGAGTCATCGTCGAACGCCGCGATACCGAATGCCGAGCCGTCCGGGGACGAGACAAGCGGGGCTCGCGCCGATGGCGTCGATGAGGCGGTGGCGGAAAGTGCACGCGTTGAGGACGCGCCATGAGCGACGCAACCGGTGATGGCGGCGCCGACTCTACAGGGGCCGAGTCCGCCCGCCACGGCGGCCTGATCGGCTTCTTCACCCGCCACAAGGTGGCGGCGAATCTGGTGATGTTGGTCATGCTGATGGGGGGGGCGCTCGGCCTGTCTCGCATGAACATTCAGTTCTTTCCGGACTTCGCCCTCGACATCGTATCGGTCAGTACCGTGTACAGTGGCGCCTCGGCAGAAGACGTCGAGCAGGGCATCACCATTCCCCTGGAGCAGCGCCTGCGATCGATCGATGGTCTCAAGCGCATGACCTCGACGTCGGCCCAGGGGGTGTCGAACATCACCCTGGAGTTCGAGGAAGGCAGCGATCCGATTCTGGCCCTCGATGATGCCCGGGAGCAGGTCGATGGCTTCACCAACCTGCCGGCCGACGCCGAGGAGCCCCGGGTCTCACGAGCCGAGAACTACGAACCCGTGGTGCGCCTGCTGGTGTCTGGTGATGTCGACAGTGCCGCGCTGCGCGCACTCGCCAGGCGCTTCGAGAACGAATTGCTGGAGCGCGGCATCGACCGGGTCGACATCGCCGGGTTACCGGAGCAGCAGATCAGCGTCGAGGTGCCGGTCGAACGGCTTGGCCAGCTTGACCTGACGCTGCCGGAAATCGCCGACCGCCTCGATGGCATGTCGCTGGACCTGCCGGCCGGTCTGCTCGGCGATCAGGATGGCACCCGCGAGCTGCGGGCCGTCGAGCAGCGTCGCGATGCGCAGTCGTTCGGCGACATCGCCGTGCTGGGCGGGGAACGGGTGCGCCTGGCGCTCGGGGATATCGCCGTGCTGCGCCAGGAGGCCCGGCCGCGCCAGGTGACGCTCGGCCATGCCGGCAAACCCGCCGTGGAGTTGCTGCTGCAACGTTCCGAGAGCGGCAACGTGCTGGACTCGGCCGAGGCGTTCAATCGCTGGCTCGACGAGACGCGACCGACGCTACCGGCCAGCGTGACGCTCGAGGTGCATGACGAGACCTGGGCATTGATCAGCGATCGGATTGGGCTGTTGATCAGCAACGGTATCGGCGGCCTGCTGCTGGTCCTGGTACTGCTGTATCTGTTCTTGCCGGCGCGGGTGGCGCTGTGGGTGGCGATCGGGATACCCACGGCCTTTCTGGGGGCCATGGCGGTGTTCTGGGTGATCGGTGGCTCGATCAACATGATCTCGCTGTTCGCGTTGATCATGGCGCTGGGGGTGATCGTCGATGACGCCATCGTGGTCGGGGAGGATGCCGACGCTCACCTGCGCGCCGGCGAGGCGCCGCGGTTGGCGTCGGCCGGCGCGGCGCGGCGCATGCTGTGGCCGGTGGTGGCCTCGTCGCTGACCACGGTGGCCGCGTTCATGCCGTTGCTGCTGGTGTCGGGTATCATCGGCAATATCCTCGGCGACATTCCTGTGGTGATGATCTGCGTGCTGATCGCATCGCTGCTCGAGTGCTTCGTGGTACTGCCTGCCCACCTTCGCAACGCCTTCGTCGCTCGTCGGCCCGGTGTCGAGCCACGCCACCATTGGCTGGGCCGCATCCGAGGGCGCTTCGACCAGGGCTTCGATGGCTTTCGCCAGGGCCCGTTTCGGCGCTTTTCGGCCTTCACCCTGCGCCATCGCGGCGCCACCCTGGCAAGCGCCATCGCGCTGGTGCTGTTCACCCTGGGGCTGATGGCGGGTGGCCGCCTGGCCTTCAATTTCTTTCCGACACCGGAGCCCAATGTCCTCTACGCCAACGTCAGCTTCGCCACCGGGACCTCGGAAGATCGGGTCGCCAGGATGCTGGAGGACATGAACGAGGCGTTGGCGCAGACCGAGGCAGCACTGGGACCGGGACTGATCGCGGAGTCGGTCACCCGGCATGGCGCCACCCTTGCCGCCGGCGCCGAGGGCCGTAGGGGCGACAATGTCGGCTCGATCATGGTCGAGCTCATTGCGTCTGATGATCGCAGTGTGCGCAATAGCACTTTTATTCGAGAGTGGCGCTCGCGACTGCCGCAACCGGCGGGACTCGATAGCCTGACCGTCGTCGAGCGCAGCGGCGGACCACCGGGCAAGGACGTCAACGTGCGTCTGACCGGGGACAGCGCCGAGTCGCTGAAGCTGGCGGCCCAATCCCTGACCCGTAGCCTGGGGCAGATTCCCGGCGTGCTGGATCCGGAAGACGACATGGCCTGGGGACGCGAGCAGCTGATCTATTCGGTGAATGCCTACGGCGAGGCCCTGGGGCTGACGACGCGGGAACTGGGACGCCAGTTGCGTGCCGCCTTCGACGGCGTGCTGGTGCAGAGCTACCAGGATGGGGCCGATGAAATCGAGGTCCGGGTCCTGTTGCCCGAGGCCCAACGGGAGCGCCTGGCGAGCCTGCCTCGACTCCAGATCCGGGTCGACGATGGGCGGCTGGTGCCGGTGGAACAGGTCATGCACCTGAGTCATCGCCAGGGCTTCGAGGCGTTGCGCCATGCCGACGGCGAGCTGGCGGTGGAGGTCAGCGCCGATCTCGATACCGAGATCACCGCCACGGCCACGGTGCTGGAGGCGCTGGAGGCATCGGTCCTACCGGCACTGAGCGAGCGGTATCACCTCAGCTACAGCTTCGAGGGCCAGTCGGCGGATCAGCGCGAGACCTTCGCCGACATGCGCACCGGCTTGCTGGTTGGGCTTGGGTTGATGTACGTGGTGCTAGCCTGGGTGTTTTCGTCCTGGAGCCTGCCGCTGATCGTCATGGCGACGATCCCCCTGGCGCTGGTCGGTGCCCTGCTGGGGCATTGGTTCATGGGCCTGGATCTGACCATGCTGTCGCTGTTCGGGTTGTTCGGCCTCTCCGGTATCGTGGTCAACAATGCCATCATCCTGGTGACCTTCTATCGTCACCAGCGCGATGCCGGCCTCGCGATCGACGCAGCGCTCAACGAAGCGGTGGTGCAACGGGTCAGGGCGGTGCTGCTGACGTCGATGACCACCATTGGCGGCCTGATGCCGTTGTTGTTCGAGACGTCGCTGCAAGCACAGTTTCTGATCCCCATGGCGGTGACGATTGCCTTCGGCCTTGGCATGGCGACGCTGCTGGTACTGGCGGTGATTCCGGTGCTGCTGAGCTATGTCGAGCATCTCCGGGCGGGGCTGGCTTCACGCAGCGGCAAGGGCTCGCCGCCGATCAGGGAAGGCTCGCGACGATAGCGAGCGGGGGGCGCGTCCGTCCCAGCGTTCGTTCGCAGCGACCCGCCCGTCGGGGGTAGGTCGCTGACGCCAGGCGGCTGGGTCGTCTCTCCTGGTGGCTGGCTTAGGCGTGGCGTGCTTGGGGGCTCAGCCGTTGGGTATGCAGCGTGGCGCCCGCGGCGTCCTTGAGCGTCACGGTTAGGTCATGGCTCTCGCCGTCAAGATCGACCTGGCCGAAGAACTGGTAGCCCTCAGTCGGCGGCAGGTTGACCCGGCCATCCGCCGGCGCCTTCTGGAAGACCACCTCGGGGCCGAAGGTGCCATCGAGGCCATTGGGCCCGAAGGTACCGGCATGCAGGGGGCCGCTGACGAATTCCCAGAACGGGGTGAAGTCCTTGAAGTTGGCGCGCTCTGGCGAGTAGTGATGAGCGGCGGTGTAGTGGACGTCGGCCGTCAGCCACACCACGTTGTCGATGTCCTGATCGTGGATGGCCTTCAACAGTCGCGCGATTTCATGCTCGCGGCCCTTGGGAGCAGCGTTGTCGCCATTGGCCACGGCCTCGAAATTGTCACCGTCGGCCACGACCAGGCCGATCGGCATATCCGAGGCGATCACCTTCCAGGTGGCTTGCGATGCCGCGAGGGCGGCGATGAGTTCATCGACCTGGGCGGTGCCCATCAAGGTGGCGGCGGGGTCGCCTGCGTCCTGCAGGTTGCTCGAGTTGGTCCCGCGGTGGCTGCGCATGTCGAGCATGAACATCTCGAGCCCCGGGCCGTAGCTGAAGCCTCGGTGGATGCGCTCCGGCGCGGTGGGCAACTGGCGTATCGGCATGTACTCGAGGAAGGCGCGCTTGGCCCGTGCGGCCAGCAACGAGACGTTCTTCTCCGTATAGCGCGGGTCATCGAGAAGCTCGCCGGGGTACCAGTTGTTGAGGGTCTCGTGATCGTCCCATTGGGCGAACATCGGCACCTCGGCGTTGAAGCGCTTGAGGTTCTCGTCGAGGTGGTTGTAGGCGTACTGGCCACGGAACTCGTCCAGGGTCTCGGCGACCTTGGCCTTCTCCAGGGTCATGACGTTGCGCCAGACCTCGCCCCCGGGCAGGTTGACGGTCTCCTCCAGCGGGCCATCGGCGTAGATGGTGTCGCCGGAATGGAGGAAGAAGTCCGGGGCCTGCTGGCGCATGGTCTCGTAGATGGTCATGCCGCCGCGGGCGGTGTCGATCCCCCAGCCTTGGCCGACGGTGTCACCGGACCACACGAAACGCACATCGCGGGAGGCGCTTCCCGCCAGGCGAAAGCGACCGCTGACCGCATCGCTCAAGGCGCGCTCGTCGCCCAAGGCGGCGAAGCGCACCCGATAGTGGAGCTCATCGGCACCGGCGAGGCCGGTCACGTCGAGCTTGGCGGTCATGCCGGTGGCGGGCAGGGCGGTGGGACCCTGCAGCGTCCTTGCACCGGTGAAGGCGGGGTTGTCGGCGATTTCCAGCAGCATTCGCGCCGGACGGTCGACCCGCGACCAGATCATCGCCCGATCCGCCAGCAAGTCGCCGCTCATCACGCCGGAGGTCATCACCGGTCGACGGCTGTCGGCCAGCACGATACCGGGAGCGCCGGTGATCAGGCCAAGGCCGATGCCGGTCTTGAGCCCCATGCCGAGAAATTCTCTACGTGTGCTGCGCATCTGTTATCTGCTCCTTGAGTCATCACGGTGAAGCTTCCGGCGCCCTTCTAGAATCGCCATGCCGGCGCCTGACGGGTCTCGTCTCGATACCCGGGGCATCGAGCATGACCGGCGTCCATGACAGTATCGTCGCTTTTCGGTGACGGTCGCGTGGCGGGGGATCGCCGTGCCCCGGTAGTCCCCGGGTGGCTGCTCGCGGTATCATGTCGCCGTTCAGTGCGCCCGGCGCTTTCCGGGGGCTCATCACCGTATTAGTCAGCAGGCGACATCCTTCATGCCCAACCCCAAGCAGGCCCAGGAAACCGGCCTACGGCGTACCTTTGCGATCATCAGTCACCCCGACGCCGGCAAGACCACCATCACCGAGAAGATGCTGTTGTTCGGAAACGCTATCCAGATGGCGGGTTCGGTGAAGAGCAAGCGTGATGACCGTCATGCCACCTCGGACTGGATGAAGATGGAGCAGGAGCGCGGTATCTCCGTGACCACCTCCGTGATGCAGTTTCCCTATGGCGGTCGCATGGTCAACCTGCTCGACACGCCGGGTCACGAGGACTTCTCCGAGGATACCTACCGCACCCTGACCGCCGTGGATTCGGCGCTGATGGTGATCGATGCGGCCAAGGGGGTGGAGGACCGAACCATCAAGTTGATGGAGGTCTGTCGCCTGCGTACCACGCCGATTCTGACCTTCGTCAACAAGATGGACCGCGAGACCCGTGACCCCATCGAGGTGATGGATGAAGTCGAGACGGTGCTCGATATCCAGTGCGCGCCGATGACCTGGCCGATCGGCATGGGGCGTCAGTTCAAGGGGGTCTACCACCTCTATAACGACGTCATTCACCTCTATACCCAGGGCCAGGGCAGTCGTATTCCGGATGACAAGCGCATCGAGGGCATCGACAACCCGCAAGTGGAGGAATTGCTCGGCGAAGACGTGGCCGAGGAACTGCGCATGGAAGTCGAACTGGTGCGTGGCGCGTCACACACCTTTGACCATGAGGCGTATCTGCGCGGTGAATTGACGCCGGTGTACTTCGGCACCGCGATGGGCAACTTCGGCGTACGCGAGATGCTCGACGGCTTTGTTGAGTACGCACCGCCCCCTCAGCCGCGGGAAACCGACACCCGGGAGGTGCCCGCCACCGACGAGCGCTTTACCGGCTTCGTGTTCAAGATTCAGGCCAACATGGACCCGAATCACCGTGACCGTATCGCCTTCCTGCGGGTGTGCTCCGGCAAGTACGAAAAGAACATGAAGATGCGCCATGTGCGGATCAAGAAGGATATCAAGATCGCCGATGCCCTGACCTTCATGGCCGCCGACCGCTCCCAGGTGGAAGAGGCCTGGCCCGGCGATATCATCGGCTTGCACAACCACGGCACGATTCAGATCGGCGATACCTTCTCCGTGGGCGAGGACATGCGCTTCACCGGGATCCCGCACTTCGCTCCTGAGCTGTTCAAGCGGGTGCGGCTGAAGGATCCGCTGAAGATGAAGGCACTACAGAAAGGCCTGCAACAGCTCTCCGAAGAGGGCGCTACCCAGGTGTTCATGCCGCTGGACAACAACGACCTGATCCTCGGCGCGGTGGGTACCCTGCAGTTCGACGTGGTCGCCCATCGGCTCAAGGAAGAGTACAAGGTCGACTGCATCTACGAGGGGATCAACGTCAGTACCGCACGTTGGATCTACTGCGACGATGCCAAGATGCTCGACGAATTCCGGCGCAAGGCCAGTGCCAACCTCGCCATCGATGGCGGCGGCTACTTGACCTACATCGCCCCGACCCGGGTCAATCTGCAGATGACCCAGGAGCGCTGGCCGGATGTGCGCTTCAAGGAAACGCGGGAACACTGACGCGAGCCTTGAAGGCGAAAGCCTGAAGCGGGACGCATGACCGTCGCTTACGTAGCGGCGGTTTTTTTCGCGACCTCGAGACGGCTTGCACCCGGAAGTCGTCGCCACGGTGATGGTTTCGCGGGCTCGACGGCGCGAGATCAAACCCTCGTGTGGCACGTTCTGTCGTTGCCCGCCCGATGGCACCCGGCGCAGGCGTTGTTCATATTTACGGCGCGAGCACGGCGCGAGCACGGCGCGAAAACGGCGGGCATCGATGGCGGCAGGCCGGTGTCCAAGGGGTTGACGCCGGTCCCCGGATGGTCGATCGTTTTTTCAGCTTTCAGGTTGGTGCTCCATGTCGCCCTTGATCGATGCCCATTGCCACCTCGACCTCGCCGCCTTCGATGCCGACCGCGACGAGGCGATTCGGCGTGCCCAGGACGTCGGGGTCGGGCACTTTGTGGTGCCCGGCACCACCCGTGCCAGGTGGGGTGGGGTGCTGGCGCTGGGCCGGCGTGCGGACGTCAGCGTGTGCCTGGGGCTGCATCCGTATTTCATGGCGGAGCATCGCCTCGATCGGCCCGCTGGGCATGGACGAGCGAATGACGACGACCTCGCAGCGCTGGAGGTCGCCCTCGATCAGCACCCGGAGGTCGTGGCGCTAGGAGAGTGCGGTATCGACGCACGGTTCAAGGACAGCTGGGCGGATCAGTGGCGGCTCTTCGATGCCCAGTTGCGCCTGGCGAAGGCGCGAGACTTGCCGGTGGTGATTCACTGCGTGCAGGCCAATGACGAGGTGGCCAAGCGATTGCGACAGCTGGCGCTGCCCCGCGGTGGCCTGATTCATGCGTTCGCTGGATCACCGCAACAGGCCAGTCGTTTTCTCGAGCTCGGGTACCTGCTGGGGCTGGGAGGGGCCGTGACCTTCGAGCGCGCCGCCCGGCTGAGGCGGACGGTGGCATCGCTGCCCGATGATGGGTTCGTGCTCGAGACCGATAGTCCCGACATGCCGTTGAGCGGCCATCAGGGCTCTCGCAATGAGCCTGCGCGGGTCGCCGAGGTCTGCCGGGAAATCGCACGGCTGCGCGACGTCTGCGAGGATACGGTGGCCAAGGCGTCCAGCGCCACGGCACGCCGATTGTTCCGCCTGAGCCCGGGCGAGTAAGTGTGCCCCGGACGCCGTGGGCAGGGTGTCCCGGACGCCGTGGGCAGGGTGCCCAGGACGCCCTTGGCAGCGCCCCCCCCGGGCAGACGCTCTCGGCATGGCCGAGCTGACGGTGGCAACAGGGTGACGGCCGCTTGGCGCAATTGCGTTGCACCATTGCGCCGCGCACTCGCGCCGCCGTCGGGGGAATCAGTCGGCCAGGGTTTCCGGATCCAGGCGCGTCAGCGCGTAGGGCAGGCGCAACGGCTTGACGGTCTGGCCGCCGATGGTGAGGCTGGCGCCCTCGGCCCGGGTCGACATCACCGCGAGGACCTCGGCCTGGCCGTAGGCGTCGCGCTGCGCAGCGACCACTTCGCCCACGCGCTTGCCGTCGTCGTCGATCACCTCACTGCCGAGGTCGGGGATGTCGCTGCCTTCGAGCTGGGCGCGAACCAGGCGCTTTTTCACCTGTCCGCGGAAGTGGGCGCGCGCCACCACTTCCTGGCCGGTGTAGCAGCCCTTCTTGAAGCTGATGCCGGCGAGGGCTTCCCAGTTGAACATCTGCGGCAGATAGCTGTCCTGCTGGTCGCGATCGATGAAGGCAAGGCCGGCCTGGATGTCGGCCAGACACCAGACAGCGTTGCCCACCGGGTGGGACTGGTCGGCGAGCCGTTGGAACAGCTCGGGAGCGTGCTGCTGGGGCGTGCAGACCAGGTAGCGAGGCTGTGGGCCGGGGTAGGCCAGCAGCAGCCGATCGCCGGCGCCTGCCTGGTGCCACGTCTTGGGCGGCGTCAGGTCACAGTCCACCTCGACCAGGGCCGTGGCTTCCTGTCCGATGACACCGATCAGCGCCAGGTCGTCACGTGGCGTGAGCGTCGCCTGGTAGAAGGCGGCGAACTTGCCCAGGTGCCGGGCCAGGGGCTCGACCAGGCTGGCGTGAACGATGAGGCGATACTGGTGCTCCCCGACCTTGGCCAGCTGGCCGTTGGCCAGCATCCGTCCCTTGGGCGTACAGAACGCCGTCAGGGGAGCAAGGTTGCCGTCGGCCAGGGTGAGTTGGGCACTGGTCTGGCCCTGTAGAAAGCGCTCGGCGTCCGGGCCCGTGACGTCCAGGGCTCCAAGGTGAGCCAGCGGCGTGGTCACCGTGGCCTCCTGGGCCTTGCGCTGCGAGTCCGGGGTATCGAATTCGACCCGGTAGGGCGCGGTGGTCTGGCCTCCGAGGGAGGAAATCCAGTCTGTCATGATGCCTGTCCTGTCGCGCGGGGTACTGGGTAAGTACCGGGTAAGCGAGTGTCACTCTCATGATGAGAATGTGCGGTCGCGGTGCCTGTTTTGCAAGGTCGGCACAGTGCCGTGTGGTGGATGTTGTTCGGCCAGGTGTTCGGTGTCCCGATCGAAGCAGCGTGATAAGCTGGTCCGATTGTCAAACCGCAAGGAGAGCCCGCGCCATGGCCCAACAGTCACTGACCTTCAAGGGCGTCGACGACGCCGATCAGGTCAACAAGATCACCACCGCGTTGATGATGCTTGACGGCGTCGATAGCGTGGAAGTGGGGCGCCACGGCGCCGAGGTGGACGGGCGCGTTCGGCGCGAGGCGCTGATCAAGGCCATCGAGGCCCTGAAGCTCAAGATCGAGGTGCACTGATGACGATCCACATCACCTCCGAACGCGATGGCAAGCTGCGCCAGCGCGCCGTCATCGAGAGCTTCGATGATCTGCTGGTGGACGTCCCGGTTCCCTTCGGCGGGGACGGTGAGGCGCCTGATCCTCACGATTACTTCGACATGTCGCTCGGTGCCTGCAAGGCGATCACGGCGCAGATGTATGCCAAACGCAAGGAGTGGCCCCTCGAGGGTGTGAGCGTCACCGTGACCCGGGACGAACGCGATGAACGTCGCGGTGTCTATCGCCTCGATGTGGCCATGACCTTTCACGGCATCGATGACCCCGAGCAGCAGGCGCGGCTGGAGGAAATCAGCCACAAGTGCCCGATTCATCGTCTGATGACCAGCTCCACGGTGGAAGTGACGACCCACCGTGTGGCCGCCGAGCATCACGCGCCGGCGGGCTAGCCTTGAACACCGGGTCGGCCGCCCCGACCTTGAGAGGCAGGAGCGGCTAGTCCAATGACCCCGTCGAGGCAAGCACGGGGCCGTCGACCGACGGTAGGGCGCCCGGGCCGGCTCGAAAGGCTCGGTGGCGACCTTACGGTTAAGACGTGCAGTTCGACAGTGCGACCCCGGTGGTGTGAAGCCGCCAGGGCGCCCCCACCAGTCAGACGCCGGTGACTCGGATGTCGCGAAGGCATCGCCTGGCGAGCGGGTCCGAGGCCCGTCGAGCCTCGCTGTGCTGGCCTGTCTGTCCACTTCAGGAGCCGTGATGAGCAAGCCCTTCCGACTGCAATCGAAATTTCAGCCCGCCGGCGATCAGCCCACCGCGATCGCGGGTCTGGTGGAGGGGCTTGACGCGGGGCTCGCACACCAGACGCTGCTCGGGGTCACCGGGTCCGGCAAGACCTTCACCATGGCCAATATCGTCGAGCGCCTGCAGCGCCCGACCATCGTCATGGCGCCGAACAAGACGCTCGCCGCGCAGCTCTACGGGGAATTCAAGGCGTTCTTCCCCGACAACGCGGTGGAGTACTTCGTCAGCTACTACGACTACTACCAGCCCGAGGCCTACGTGCCGTCGTCGGACACCTTCATCGAGAAGGATGCCTCGATCAACGATCACATCGAGCAGATGCGCCTGTCGGCGACCAAGGCGCTGCTCGAGCGTCGCGATGCCTTGATCGTGGTGTCGGTCTCGGCCATCTATGGCCTCGGTGACCCGGACCAGTACCTGAAGATGCGTCTGCACTTCAATCGTGGTGAGGAGATCGACCAGCGGGCGTTCTTGAGGCGCCTGGCGGAGCTTCAATACACCCGCAATGACATGGATTTCAAGCGCGGTACCTATCGGGTCCGCGGTGACGTCATCGATATCTTCCCCGCCGATGCCGAAGACGAAGCGGTGAGGGTGGAGCTGTTCGACGCCGAGATCGATTCGATCAGCCTGTTCGACCCGCTGACCGGGGAGCTCCGGGGCAAGGTCCCGCGCATGACGATCTACCCGAAGAGTCACTATGTGACCCCTCGCGAAACGATCCTTGGCGCCATCGACTCGATCAAGGGCGAGCTCGCCGAGCGGTTGACGTTCCTGCGTAAGGAAGAACGCCTGGTCGAGGCCCAGCGGCTGGAGCAGCGGTCGCTCTATGACATCGAGATGATGCTCGAATTGGGGTACTGCAACGGCATCGAGAACTACTCACGCTATCTGTCGGGACGTAATCCCGGCGAGCCGCCGCCCACCTTCTTCGACTATCTGCCGCCGGACTCGCTGCTGTTCATCGACGAATCCCACGTCAGCGTGCCGCAGGTGGGGGGCATGTATAAGGGCGACCGTTCGCGCAAGGAGACCCTGGTGGAGTATGGCTTCCGTCTGCCGTCGGCGCTGGACAACCGGCCGATGAAGTTCGAGGAGTGGGAGGCCATCTCGCCCCAGACCATCTTCGTCTCCGCGACCCCTGGTAACTATGAGGCCGAGCACGCCGGGCGGGTGGTCGAACAGGTCGTGCGTCCCACCGGTCTGCTCGATCCTGAGATCGAGGTGCGGCCGGCCTCGACCCAGGTGGATGACCTGCTGTCCGAGATCAAGCTACGCACCGAGGTCGGGGAGCGGGTGCTGGTGACCACCCTGACCAAGCGCATGGCGGAGGATTTAACCGAGTATCTCGACGAGCACGACGTCAAGGTGCGGTACTTGCACTCGGATATCGACACCGTGGAACGGGTGGAGATCATTCGCGACCTGCGCCTGGGCAAGTTCGACGTGCTTGTCGGGATCAACCTGCTGCGCGAGGGGCTGGACATCCCGGAGGTGTCGCTGGTGGCGATTCTCGACGCCGACAAGGAAGGCTTTCTGCGCGCCGAGCGGTCCTTGATTCAGACCATCGGGCGGGCCGCGCGTAATGCCCACGGCAAGGCCATCCTCTACGGCGACCGCATCACCGATTCGATGCGCCGTGCCATCGACGAGACCGAGCGGCGTCGGGCCAAGCAGGAAGCCCACAACGCGGAGCACGGGATTGTGCCGACCACAGTGACCCGCTCCGTCGCGGACATCCTCGAGGCCGCCCAGGCCCCCGGTCGCAAGGGCAAGGGGCGCCGAGGCGAGCGTAAGGTGGCGGAGAAGGAGCCGGTCTATGACCTTGCGACCCTGTCACCGGAGCAGATGCGCAAGGAAGCGACGCGGCTGGAGGATGGCATGATGGAAGCGGCGCAAAACTTGGAGTTCGAGCAAGCCGCGCGTCTGCGCGATCAGCTCCATCGGCTCAAGGAGCGTCAGTTGGCCTTCGGGGAAGCCTGATGGCGGCCGACCCCATGGCGACCCGGCGCAGGAGAGACGATGCCCGAAGGACCCGAAATACGGCGTGTCGCCGACCGTCTGGGCCGACAGCTCGTCGGGCGCCGCCTCGATCGCGTATGGTTCGCCTTCGAGGCGCTGAAGCCTGAAGCCCAAGGGTTGGTCGGGCAGCGGGTGAGTCGTATCGACAGTTGGGGCAAGGCCCTGCTGACGTACGTCGAGGATGGCCGAGTGCTGTACTCCCACAACCAACTCTACGGGCGCTGGAAGCTTCACCGGGCGGGCAGGGTGGTGCAGACGGCGAGGTCGCTGCGCGTGTATCTCGAGGCCGAGGGGCGTAGCGCGAGCCTCTATAGCGCCTCCGATGTTTCGCTGTGGCATGCGGCGCGCCTCGGCGATCATCCCTTCCTGTCGCGCCTGGGCCCTGACCTGCTGACCCACGGCGTGTGTGCCGACGCGCTTGCCGCACGCCTGGCCGATCCGCGCTGGTGCCGACGACGCCTCGGCGGCAGCCTGCTCGATCAGGGCCTCGTCGCCGGCATCGGCAACTATCTGCGCTCTGAGATCCTGTTCTTTGCCGGTGTTTCCCATCGCCTGCGGCCCATTGACCTGGAGGCGCCGGCGCTTCACCGACTGGCCACCGCCATGGTCGATGTGACGCACCAGGCGTACCGACTCGCCGGGGTGACCAATCGTGATCATTGGGTGGAGAAGGCGCGACAGTCGGGCGCATCGCGACGTGGCTGGCGCTTCGCCGTGTTCGAGCGCGACGGGCAGCCCTGTCATGCTTGCGGGACGACGATACGGCGCGACAGCGTGGCCTCCCGGCGGTTGTACTATTGTCCGACCTGCCAGTGTTTCCCCTGACAAGGTACTGCGCGCCTGGCGTAGCCTCGGTGGCGTGACAACCGCGCTCACAGGCGTCGCCGTGACGACGTCGCAAGCGCCGGACTTCGCCAGTGCCTTGCCGCCCGTTCTTTCGAGTGCGCTATGAGTCGGCGGTGCGCGGCGGCCGTTTTAGCGTTCTTTTCAGCGTTCTTTTCAGCGGCCTTCTCCATGTCTTTTTATACCGTTATCTTACGGCTTGGCTCATGCAACAGCACAGACCGGATAGCTCCCGAGATCCCGTCGAATAGGGTACACTACGTGCCCGCGCAAGCCCGCCACGCCGGTTCCCATAGGCCAAGAAGCGGGCGTCTCGACCCAGTCAAGGAGTCAGCCATGACCGTGATTCGCCAGGACGACCTCATCACCAGCGTCGCCGATGCCCTGCAGTACATCTCCTATTACCATCCCAAGGACTTCATCGACGCCATGGCGGCGGCCTATGAACGCGAGGAGAATCCGGCGGCAAAGGATGCCATCGCCCAGATCCTGATCAACTCTCGCATGTGCGCGACCGGTCACCGACCGATCTGCCAGGACACCGGCATCGTCACGGTTTTCGTCCATGTCGGCATGAACGTGCGCTTCGAGACCGACATGAGCCTGGACGACATGATCAACGAGGGCGTGCGCCGGGCCTACAAGTTCCCGGACAACGTGCTGCGTGCCTCGGTGCTGGCCGATCCGGACGGCAAGCGCCAGAACACCAAGGACAACACCCCGGCGGTGATTCACCACAAGCTGGTGCCCGGGGACAAGGTTGAGGTCCATGTGGCGGCCAAGGGTGGCGGTAGCGAGGCGAAGTCCAAGTTCGCGATGCTCAACCCATCCGACTCGGTGGTCGATTGGGTGCTCGAGCAGTTGCCGAAGATGGGCGCCGGCTGGTGTCCGCCCGGCATGCTCGGGATCGGCATCGGTGGCACCGCCGAGAAGGCCATGGAACTGGCCAAGGAGGCGCTGCTGGATCCGATCGATATCCAGGATCTGCAGGCGCGTGGCGCCGACAACCGGGCCGAGGAACTGCGCCTGGAGTTGTTCGACAAGGTCAATCAAAGCGGCATCGGTGCCCAGGGCCTCGGCGGTCTGACCACGGTTCTCGATATCAAGGTCAAGGACTATCCGACCCACGCGGCCAACAAGCCGGTGGCGATCATTCCCAACTGCGCCGCGACCCGTCATGCCCACTTTACCCTCGACGGCTCCGGACCCGCGGCACTCAAGGCACCGAAGCTCGAAGACTGGCCGGAGATCACCCGGGAGGCGGGCGGCAACGTCAAGCGCGTCAACCTTGATGAGGTGACGCCGGAGGAGGTCAAGACCTGGCAGCCCGGGGATACCATTCTGCTCAATGGCAAGCTGTTGACCGGACGTGATGCGGCCCACAAGCGGATGGTGGACATGCTGTCCAAGGGCGAGCCGCTGCCGGTCGACCTGAAGGGACGGTTTATCTATTACGTCGGCCCGGTGGATCCGATTCGTGACGAGGTGGTCGGCCCGGCCGGCCCGACCACGGCGACGCGGATGGACAAGTTCACCCGCACCATGCTCGAGCAGACCGGTTTGCTTGGCATGGTCGGCAAGGCCGAGCGCGGGCCGCTCGCCATCGAGGCGATTCGCGATAACGAAGCGGTTTACCTGATGGCGGTAGGCGGTGCGGCGTATCTGGTGTCTCAGGCGATCAAGGCATCCCGCGTCGTCGGCTTCGAGGACCTCGGCATGGAAGCGATCTACGAGTTCGAGATCGAGGACATGCCGGTGACCGTGGCGGTGGATAGCCAGGGCACCTCGGTGCACCAGACGGGCCCGGCCAAGTGGAAGGAGATCATCGCCCAGGGCGCATGATCGACCCCGCAAGTGCCTGACGACCCCGCCAACTGGCGGGGTCGTTGGTGTTGCAGGTATGCTGGACCAGCCTTGTGGGACAAGGACGATCGGAGCGGGCGCTTTCTGGCAAGTTGGCGGCCGGGTGGATAGGACTCGGACTGGGGAGCAGGCATGACCTCCTGGCTGCTAGGGTTGGCCATATTCTTGATTCATCTGGGCGGGGCTATTTCCGCGGTGATGGCGCTCATGTCGAGTCGTACCTCCCAGGGCGCCATCGCCTGGATCATTTCGCTGGTGACCTTTCCCTATTTCGCATTGCCGGCCTACTGGGTCTTCGGTCGCCCTCGGTTCTACGGTTATGTCACCGCCCGGGGCCAGCGAGATACGTTGCTCAGACAGGTGCTGCAGCGCTATCGCGACCGCTTTGACTCCTATCTGGTGCCGACCATCGATCCCGATGTCCAGGCGGTAGAGAAGCTCGCCATGATGCCGCTGACCGGCGCTAACCGCACCGAGTTGCTGGTCGACGGTGACGCGACCTTCGCGAGCCTGTTTGCCGGGATCGAATCCGCGCGCTCCTATATCCTGATCCAGTTCTTCATCGTGCGCGATGATGACCTCGGGCGTCGTCTGCACGATCACCTGGTGCGCGCGGCACGGCGCCAGGTACGGGTCTATTTCCTGTATGACGAGATCGGCAGCCGCCAGTTGAATGAAGGCTTCATCAGGGATCTGCGCGCCGCCGGGGTGAAGGTCAGCGCCTTCCACTCCTCGCGCGGGCTGCGACATCGCTTCCAGCTCAATTTTCGTAACCACCGCAAGATCCTGGTGGTCGACGGCAAAGCGGGGTGGCTCGGGGGGCTCAACGTGGGAGTGGAGTACCTTGGCCAGGACCCCCGGCACGGACACTGGCGAGACACCCACCTGAAGCTGGTCGGGCCCAGTGCGCTGGGGCTGCAGGAGGCATTCTGGGAAGACTGGCACTGGGCCACCGGCGCGATGCTGACCTTGTCCTGGTCGCCCCAGGTAGAGCCGGAGGGTGACCGCAAGGTGGTCATCGTGCCCTCTGGTCCAGCCGACCCGCAGGAAACCGCGAGCCTGCTGGTGCAACACCTGATACATAGCGCCCATCGAAGGCTTTGGGTCACGAGCCCGTATTTCGTTCCTGACGAGGGTGTGCAGGATGCCCTGCGGCTGGCGGCCATGCGGGGTGTCGATGTGCGCATCATGATGCCCGAACGGCCCGATCATCTGCTGGTGTTTCTATCGGCCTTCGCCTTCCTGCCGGACATGGTCAAGGCCGGGGTCAAGGTCTATCGCTACCAGCCCGGCTTCCTGCACCAGAAGGTGATATTGATCGATGACGAGGCGGCGAGTGTCGGCACCGTGAATCTCGACAACCGTTCCTTTCGATTGAACTTCGAGATTACAGCGCTCGTCGCCGACTCGGGCTTCGCCGCCGAGGTGGCCCAGATGCTGGAAGCGGACTTCGCCGGGTGTCGAGAAGTTGGCCTCGAGGAGCTACGCTCGCGCCCGATGTGGCGCAAGCTGGTGTCTCGGGCCGCCTATCTGCTGTCACCGATTCAGTGATGGTGGCAATGTGGGTCAAAGCGAAGGGGCGCCGCTCTGGGCATCGGCAGGACGCTATTCTCACGCCCCCCCTCGACTTGCATCGATCCGGCAACGGCGCCGGGAGGCGCAGGCGCTCGCCGCCGAGTAGCAAGGCTTGGGGCCGCCGCGAAAGCCGAGGGGCGGGCAGGCTTGGGCGCGGCGGCGCTTTGGGGTAAATTAGCGTGTTTTCGACGGCACCGGTGACAGCGCCGAGGCCGATGGCAAGGATGCACTGACTTCTCTCAGTGCCGGGCGACAGGAGCGCTGGTGAATCTCGAAACCAAATGGCTGGAAGACTTCGTGGCGTTGTCCAACACCCGCAGCTTCTCCGCCTCGGCCCGGCAGCGTCATGTGACCCAACCGGCCTTCAGCCGCCGCATCCGCTCCCTCGAGCAGGCCGTGGGTGTGACCCTGGTCGACCGTTCCACGACGCCGATCGATCTGACGCCACAGGGCCAATTGTTTCTGGTCACGGCGCGCAACATCGTCGAGCAGCTCACTGAGTCCCTGGGACACCTGCGGGGGCTCGCCATGGCCAATGAGGCCCTCGATATCGTCGCCGCTCATTCGCTGGCGTTGAGCTTCTTTCCGCCGTGGATCTCGCGCTTGCAGAAGGGCGTCGGCGAGTTGCCGACGCGGCTGTTGGCGATGAACGTCGGCGAAGCCATCCATGTGCTGCGGGAGGGCAACTGTGACTTGATGCTGGCCTACTACGATCCGTATGCCAGCATGCAGCTCGATGCCGAAGTCTTTCCCTCGTTTTCGATCGGCCAGGTCAAGATGATTCCGGTGTGTGTTCCCGATGACGAGGGCGCGCCGCGCTTCCCCCTCGATGGCAAGGAATCGATACCGTACTTGGCTTATACCCAGGGTGCCTTTCTTGGCCGCAGCGTCAGAATGCTGTTGAAGAACGATCCGGCAAGGATGCGCCTGCGCACGGTGTATGAGACCGCCATGGCCGAAGGCCTCAAGGGCATGGTCATGCAAGGGGTGGGCATGGCCTGGATTCCGGACTTCTGCCTGCGTCAGGAGCTAAAGGAGGGCCGCGTGGTGAGGGCGGCCGGCGACGCCTGGGATGTACCACTCGAGATCCGCTTGTATCGCTGCTCGCTGGTCCACAAGCCCGGCGTCGAGAAGCTGTGGCGGCAGATGATGAAACTGCCCCGGGACTTTCTCGAGGCCTGACCGTATCGCCCGAACTCGCCGTCAGAACTGAAGCAAGAACTGAAGCCAGAACTGCCCACGGCCCGCATCGGGTCATGGCGATCGCCAAGGAGGGACACAGGTAGAGCCACCGCTAGGCCCGCGGGATTCGGCCACCTTCCGCACCTTTCGCACTTTTACGCCCGTTTTCGCCAAGGCTGTGCGGTATCACCGTTGGCAGGGACCGAGTGCCGCCGGCTGGTGTGAATGCTAGCGGCATCCCATCGGTCTCCCGCGACTTGCGGGGCTCATTGTTCGGGCTCTTTGTTTGGGGCATTCGTCGCGCTGTCTCTGTAGGCCCTTACTCCACTGCCTCTTTCTCTGGGGAGTCTTGCTCTGGGGTCTCTTGCTCTGTGCATTCTATCTCGGAGCAATTTTTCCGAGCTTTCCCTGTGGGTTCTTTCTCTTCGGACTATTTTGCGGCCTAATTTTCGGACGGAAATTTCCCCGAGTTATCCCTGTAGCCGGATATTCTTCGGACTATTTCCCGGGCTATGATGTATTCGAGATATGGATTATTCGTGATATGAGCCGCGGTTATTATTCAGGCCTGTTGCTGCGAATCGTCTCTGCGAGTTGTTTGTCTCCAAGAATTATCTGCGGGCTCTATTTTGTGGTGTTTTCTCAGGGCTAGTTATTTGGGCTGGCTGTCGGAGCTAGTTGTCCGGGCTGAGCCATCGAAGGGAGACAATTTTCGCTCTTTATCCCCGGTGTCCACGCGACGCTGGTGCCTTGCGAGACAAGGGGTGATCTGCTTGGACGTGCGGTCAATTTGGTCGACTCAGTGGGGGCGAGGGACCGTCGTTTCGCGGTGTTGCCCGGTGGGATGCAACGGAATATAGCCGGCCGTCGGAGCACAGGATAGCTTTTTTTGGCATATTGTATAAGTGATTGGGTGCTACAACGTAGTCGATAACCTATAACTGAAGCGGTATTTTCCACGGTTTCTCCTACAAACAAATCCCATTGGCAGTAGATGTAAATCATTGTCTGATTTGTCATGTTTCTGTCCATTGACTAATGGTCCAATACTGACAGACTCCTGGTTACGAAAATTAACAGATCGGATCGGGGATCCTGTCATCGGACTATTGCGCAGTGAGCGCACTGGTGGCAGATCGCAGCCAGCAACGCCTGGCAGGCTCATCGTGATCCGGCATAAAAAAGCAGGAGAATGACATGGATGTCCGTTCCTTTCGTACCGTGCGTCGGTCCAAGTGGCGCCAGATCCACTGCCTGGGATTATTGGCGACCCTCGCACTGACCGGGTGCGCGGTGACCCCGGAAGTGATGACCGCACCGGCACAGGAAGCGAGGGCAGCAGGCCTGCTGGCTCGGGCGACGGCAGATCAGGAGCCGGTACTGGCGCCGATCGACCTGTACACGGCGATGGCCAGAGCCATCAAGTACAACCTGGATTATCGGGTCGAGATCATGGATGAGGCCCTCAAGATCAAGGATCTCGATCTCGCCCACTACGACATGTTGCCCAAGCTCGTCGGTTCCCTGAACTTCAATGCCCGCGACAATGAGTCGGGAAGTGTGAGCAAGTCGCTGTTGACAGGGAACACGTCCCTCGAGCCCTCGACGTCGAACGAGCGCGAGTACTTCGACGGTGACCTGACCATGAGCTGGGACGTGCTGGACTTCGGTCTGTCCTACGTGCGTGCCCAACAACGCGGTGACCAGGTACTTCAGGCCGAAGAGAACAAGCGTAAGGTCATTCAGCGCATTATCGAAGATGTTCGCTCGGCCTACTGGCGTGCCGCCAGTGCCCAGCGCCTGCTGGGCCGGGCTCGGGAGCTCGAGATCAGCACGCAAGGCGCCATCGCACAGGCCCATCGCCAGCAACGCAGCAGGTTGAGTGCTCCGCTCCCGGCCTTGAGCTACGAGCGTGAACTGCTGTCGATTCGTCGCGATCTGGAGTCGCTGACCCGAGAGCTCAATGTGGCCAAACAGCAACTGGCGGCGCTGATGAATCTGCCGCCGGACCAGGACTACCAGATCGTCGTGCCGCCGCGGGACCTCGCCTGGGATGACTTGAACCTGTCCTATAACGTGATGCTCAAGCTGGCGATTCAGAACCGTCCGGAACTTCGCGAAGTCGCCTACAAGCTGCGCAGCAATGAACGAGAGGGCACCGCGGCACTCCTCCAGGCATTGCCGAATCTCAAGGTGTTTGTCGGTGCCAACTGGAGTGACGACGACTTCCTTTATCACAGCGATTGGGCGAGCTGGGGGGCGCGGGCAAGCTGGAACCTGCTCAACGTCTTCAGCCTGCCGGCGCAGCAGGACCGGATAGACGCTCAGGGACAATTGCTTGATGCCCGTGCCCTGGCCTTGACGACCGCCGTCGCTACCCAGGTCTCCGTGTCGCGGGTTCGCTATGAACTGCGACGCGGTGAACTCGAGACGGCGGCACAGTTCCTTGCCGTTCAGGACAAGATCGAGGGGCAGGTCGAGGCCGGCTATCGGGCGGACCACGTTAGCGAACAGACCCTGATCCGGGAGCAGATGAATACACTCCTGGCCGAGGTACGCATGGATCAGGCGCTGGCCGATCTCCAGGGGGCGTACGGCAATGTCTACACCGCGACGGGCATCGATGCCGTCGACGCCGACATGAGCAGCGATGATAGCGTCTCTGAACTGGCCAGTGATCTGCGCCGGCTCTGGGCCAACCGTGGAGACGGCCTGGCCCTGGCGTGGGGAGCCAGCTCGTGAGTCTCCCTCGTCGTGGCACCGCTGTCGGCACTGTGGTGCTGACATGGGGACTGCTCGTGACAGGCATCGCCTGCGCGGACATCGCGGTGCCGGCCGGCGTCCCCGAGGTCGCCGGCCATCGATCCACGGGTGCGGGGGAGGAATCGGCTCGCGGGGTGCTGAGGGCCGAACACGAAGCGATACTGGCGAGCACCCTGTCGGCGCGGGTCGTCGAGATGCCGTTCCAGGAAGGCGATGCCTTTACCGCCGATCAATCGCTGGTCAGCTTCGACTGCTCTCGGCTGAACGCCGAGTGGCGAGCGGCGAGGGCCCAGGCGTCGGCACAGGCCCGCGACGCTCAAGTGCAGCGTGAGCTGTTGCAGATGGGCGCCACCGGCCGGGCAGACCTGGATATCGCGGTGCTCAAGGTCAGCGAACTCAGGGCGAGGGCGGCGGCCATCCACAGCGAGATCGATGGCTGTGAGGTCAAGGCGCCCTTTGCGGGACGAGTCGTGGAGCCCATGGTGCGCGCCAACGAGACGCCCGCCGCCAACGAGCCGTTGATTCATGTCGTCAGCGACGGCGCGCTGGAGCTGGACATGGTGGTGCCGTCCTGTTGGCTCGCCTGGCTGAGGCCGGGCGTTCCCTTCACCTTTGACGTTGACGAAACCGGCGATGAACTCAAGGCCAGCGTGGCGCGAATCTCCGCGTCGGTGGATCCGGTCAGTCAGACCGTCAAGGTGATCAGCCGCATCGCAGAGGTCCCGGAGCGCGTGTTGCCCGGGATGAGCGGCACCGCGACCTGGCACCGGCTGGCGGCGACGAATAGCTGTGCGGTGGGGCAGCCGTCGTGACCCACTACGAGTCCTCCCCCCAGCTGGCCGGCAGCACCGAGCATAGGCTGCAAGATGCCGAAGAGCCAAACTCGGCGCCCGAGGGGGTGTCTGGTGCCGAGCAACTGATTGCCATCGAGGGGAATCTGCGCACGTGCACCAGTTTCGAGCAACTGTGGCTGCACCTGGCCAATGAACCCTTGACGCTGCTGCCTGCCGGTCAAGCCGTGGTGCTGACGGTCGGTTCTCGCTGGCGACTCGAAGCCGCGTCCGGGGTGTCAAGGGTGCCCCGTGATGCACCGCTGGTGCTGTGGTACGAGAGACTGGTCGATGAGCGCTGGCAGGCATCGGGCGGGGCTCTGGAACCTTTGGCGTTCGAGGCATCTGAGGCCTCGTGTGACGAACGATCCGACGGCGCAGCGGCACTGCGTTACTTCCTGTGGCTTCCGCTGGCGGATGACCAACGCAGCGTCGCTGCGGGGTGGCTGCTGGCCCGCGAGATTCCTTGGGAACCCGGGCATATGGTATTGGCCCAACGACTGGCGGGTGCCTACGCCCATACCGCCGTGGCCATCAACGGCCGACGACGCCCGTTTCGACCGTGGCGCCGGCGTCAATGGTGGCTGGCCCTCGGCGTGGGGGTGACATTGGCCGCACTCCTGGCCCTGGTTCGGGTGCCGTTGACGACCCGAGCGCCGGTGGAAGTGGTTCCGCAGGCGCCCTTCGTCGTGACGGCGCCCTTGGCCGGCGTGGTCGAGCGAATCGTCGTACCACCGGGCGCGGCGGTCAGCCCGGGAGATGCACTGGTGCAGTTCGTCGATGTGGCGCTTGAGAGTGACTACGACGTGGCGCAGCGCAAGGTGGAAGTGGCCGAGGCCAAGATGTTCCGGGTGCAGCAGGCCGCCATCCGGGACCCCCAAGCCAAGCGTGAACTGGCGCTTGCCGAGAGCGAACGTCAGCTGGCCGGCACCGAGCGTGATTACGCCAGGGCGATGCTGGACAAGACGGTGATCCATGCCGTGCGCCCGGGAATCGCGTTGTACAGCGATCCGAAGGACTGGGTGGGGCGTCCGGTGGACGTGGGAGAGGCGCTGATGCAGGTTGCCGATCCCGAGCACGTGGAGTTTCGCCTTCAGGTGCCGGCCGAAGACGCCGCCACCCTGAGCCCGAATGCGCTGGTGGACGTGTTCCTCGATGCCGCACCCCTGGAACCGATCCAGGCCCATGTCGCGCGAGCGGCCTACAAGGCCGAGCCGGATGCCGCGGGTATCGCGGTGTTCGGGGTGACGGCGGTCGCCGAGTCGGGGAGCTGGACGCCGCGACTCGGCCTTCGTGGGACGGCCCGATTGCACGGCGCAAAGGTGTCGCTGTTCTACTACCTGTTTCGCAGGCCCTTGGTGGCGCTGCGTCAGCTGACGGGACTATAGGGCCATGAGCCACACCCAGGCGGTTCCTCTCCCCATCGAACAGGATACCCTTGCGCTACCGCCTCTGCGCCAGGACCTGCGGCTGTTGGCCGGTGGCGCTGAAGGCGAGTCGGTCGGTCGCTGGAAGATCCATGATCCCATCGGACAGCGTTTCTTCGAGGTCGAGCAGCGCGTCGTCGACATCCTGGCGTTGTGGCGCGAAGGCACGGCGCAGGCCTTGATCCGACGCTGGCACCGTGAGCACGGTGATGCGCTTGTCATGGCCGATGTTCAGGCGGTGCTAGAGTTCTTGAACCGTCATGAGCTGTTGCACCCCGTACCCGGTGAGAGCTACCGGCGAGCCTGGACCCGGCGCTGCCAGGGACGCCAGAGCTGCTGGCAGTGGTTGTTGCACAGCTACCTGTTCGTGCGTGTTCCGCTCGTTCGTCCAGCGATGGCCTTGCGCAAGGCCTTGCCCCTGGTCGCGCCCTTGTTTCACCCCGTGTTCTGGGGAGTCACGATGCTCGTCGCGGTCCTGGGGCTGTTTCTGGTCTCACGTCAGTGGCAGGCCTTCATCACGACGCTGCCCGAGATGTTCAGCGTCGGCGGTATCGTCGCCTTCTCGGTGAGTCTGGCGCTGATCAAGACGCTGCACGAGTTGGGCCACGGGTTCATGGCCACGCGCCTGGGGACGAACGTTACCAGCATGGGCGTGGCGCTGATCGTGATGATGCCGGTGCTGTACACCGATACCACCGATGCCTGGCGATTGACGTCGCAGCGTCACCGCGTCTTGATCGACCTGGCCGGGGTGGCCGTCGAGTTGACGGTGGCGGCCTATGCCACCCTGGCCTGGGTGTTCTTGTCCGAAGGGCCGCTGCGTTACGTGGCCTTTGCCTTGGCCACGACTGGCTGGGTGCTGAGCCTGGCGGTCAATCTCAACCCGCTGATGCGCTTCGACGGCTACTACCTGTTTAGCGATCTGCTGGGCATCGCCAACCTGCAGGAGCGCGCTTTCGCCATGGGGCGCTGGTGGCTGCGAGAGTTCCTGTTCGGCTATGGCGATCCCCGGCCGGAGGACTGCCGCCGGGCCAGGCGCGTGCTGCTGATCGGATTCGCCCTGGCGGTTTGGCTCTATCGGTTTTTCCTTTTCCTCGGCATTGCGCTGTTGGTGTATCACTACTTCTTCAAGGTCCTGGGTGTCTTCCTGTTCTGCGTGGAGATCCTGGTCTTTCTCGTCATGCCGATATGGCGAGAGCTCCGCGTGTGGTGGCAAAAACGCCAAGCGGCCGGCCGCCGTGCCTGGCTGACACTCACCGCTCTGGTCCTCGTGACGACGATACTCGTCGTGCCCTTGCCCCATCAGATTCGTATTCCCGCCGTCCTCGCCGCCAGCCAGCGCTATCCGGGCTATTCGCCGCGACCGGCGCGCATCGAGGAGGTGATGGTCAAGGTCGGCGACCGGGTCGCGGTGGGCTCGCCCCTGGTGCGGCTCGCGGCCCCGGAGCTGAACCAGCAGCAGCGCACCGCCGCTCAGCGTTTGAGCCTGGTGGACCGGCGCATCGATCGGCGCAGCGCCGATCGTCAGGATCTGTCCGAGAGCCTGGTGCTGGCCAGCGAGAAGGGCATGCAGCAGCAGACGTTGGATGGCCTTGCGCGCAAGCAGGAGCAACTGGCGGTCCGCTCGGCGATCGACGGCGTCGTGGCCGATGTGGGTGAAAATCTTCACCGCGGCCGCTGGGTCAACGCCAGCACTCGCCTGGTACTGGTGGTGGGCGACGACGGCCTGAGCGCGCGGGGTTACCTGGATAGCGAGGAGTTAAGGCGCGTTCACCCCGGGCAGGTCGGGGTGTTCATCGACGATGGCTTCCTGCGGCCACCTGTGCCGGTGGCCATGACCGATATCGCCGGGGCGGCGAGCGGCGTGCTCGATAACTGGATGCTGGCCTCGGCCCACGGCGGCAAGGTGGCCTCACGGATCGAGCAGGACAGCGCCCGGCCGGAAACCGCCGTGTTCGAGGTCGATGCCCGGGTCATGGATGCCGTCGATGTCGCCCACCAGGGGCGCGTGCGAACACCATCGCCAACCCGCCGGACCGCCACCGGTCCGATGACGGAGCTGCGTGGCGAAATTCACCTGCATGGCGAGCCGATGAGCCTTGCGGTGAGAGCGTTTACCCGAATTATCCAGGTGCTGGTCCGGGAGTGGGGCGCCTAAACGGGCTCGCGCACTCAACTCATCGCCTACTACCAGATGCGCAAGATGGATCGACAAGGAGAGTCGTGATGAAGACCAAACAGCCCAAGTCTCGCAAAAATCAGCGTAGCGGCACGGCGCACAAAGGCGCTGGCCTGCTGCTTCGCGAGCTGGAATCTCGCGTGCTGCTCGATGCCGCTGGCGCGGCCACCACCAAGGCGGTGGCGGATGACGCAAGCCACGCGCAAGGCGATGGACAGAACCCGCAGCTGACCTCGCAGGACTCGGCAGACGGTGGCGATGCCAGGGCCGTCATGCTGGCCTTGAGCGACACCCGAGCCAAGGCCCGGGCCCTGGCTGCCAGTGACATCGATTCCGATGGCGACGGCGTGTTGGATGGCCCGGATATCGACGATGACAACGATGGCATTCTCGACCAACTCGAGAGTCAGGCAACGTCCTATACGCCGGATGCGGGCTCGTCGACGGAGGCCGGCCAGAACTCACGTAATGGAATCGATCGGGCGACCGATGGGTTCACCGACGGCGCCGCGCCGCACTATTATTATTTTACCCGTTCCAATTCGATTGATCTGATGACCTTTTCCTACGATACGCCGGTCGATCAGGTCGAGGCTATTCAGATATACAACAGCTACACCATGGCAGCGACGGGGCGCAGCATTGGTTCCATTGGCGAGATCAGAATCTACGATAGCCACAACGTCTTGATCTATAGCTCGACGGCGTTCTCTGGTGCCGATTCCGTGCCCGACTCCCCGGCGGCAGATCCGTTCGTTATCGATCTGCCGCCGCTTTTCGATGTCGGCCGAATCGAGTTCAGTGATGTCGCGCGGCATACCAAGGCCTCGTCTTATGGTATCGGGCTGCGCGAGGTCAACCTGGTGAGCTATACCGATGTCGACCATGATAGCGATGGTGTCGTCGACCGGCTTGATCTTGACAGCGACAACGACGGTATCACCGACAATGTCGAGGCCCAATCGACGGGCGGCTATATCGCGCCGAGCGGCCAGGGCACCGCCATGACCGACGCCGATGGCGATGGCCTGGACGACAACTACGATGCCGACGCGGCAGACATCTGGGCCCTGGCCAGTGGGGGGCTCGAGCCGATCGATACCGAAGGTGACAAGACCGCGGACTATCTCGATACGGACTCCGACAACGACGGGGCCCTGGACATCGCCGAGCGCAGTGAGAAGGGGCCGACGTCCATTACCAGTACCACCGACAGCGATGGTGATGGCCTTCTGAACATCTTCGAGGGTAGCGATGTCAGCGATGGCTATGATGCCAATGATGAAAACGTCAAGGACGGAGTCTTTACCTTAGCCGATAGTGACGACGATATCGCTGACGATGGCAGCGATGCTGCGCCGCTGCTGTGCGACCTGGATTATCGCGATAACGGCGACGGTATCGACAGCGATGGCGACGGTCTTCTCAATAACGATGATATCGATGACGATAATGATGGGCTGCTTGATTCCGAAGAGTCCTCGATCATTGTCAGGCGCCCCGATAGCGTAACGTCCACCGGGAAAACGTGGTCGGGGTATAATCCTGGATATATGATCGATGGCAACGTTTCCTCAGGGAATTACTACGCGACGGGCGATAACGATATCGATCTTATGACGTTCGGTTTCGATGACCCGGTTACCCTGAACTCGATCGAAATCTATAACAACGGCGGTAATAATCTGTCGGATCTACAGTCCATCGATTCTATCGGTGAGATCCGCTTTTATGATGCCGACGGCAACCTTGTGTATTCGACCACGGCATACTCGGAGCGTGGCTCGATACCCGAAGGCGGGGCAGGTCGGGGATTTAAACTCGACCTGCCTGAAGATATTGCCAACGTGGCGCGCGTGGAGTTCGCCCATTGCCTGGGGCGGCCAGGCGGTAACGCCAACGTCGTGATTAGTGAGATCCGGTTCAAGGTTCGCAGTGACAGCGACGGCGATGGCAATGCCGATTCTGTTGATATCGACAGCGACAACGATGGCATCACCGATAACGTCGAGGCTCAGACGACCGAGGGCTACGTCGCACCATCAGGCGTGGATGCCGATAGAGACGGGCTGGACGATAGCTACGATAGCAACACACAAGACAAGACCGGTGCTGCCAGCGTCGGTCTGACACCGGTCGATACCGACGCTGACAAGACCGCGGACTATCTCGATGCGGACTCCGACAATGACGGGGTGCTGGACATCGCCGAGCGCAGTGAGAAGGGGCCGACGTCGATCACCGATAGCACCGATACCGACGGCGACGGCCTGCTGGACATCTTCGAGGGCACGGATGCCGACGACGGTTACGACGTCAACGATGATAACGTCACGGACGGGAACTTCACCCTGTCCGACAGCGACAACGACACCGCGGCCGATGGCTCGAACGCGAAGGCCCCGGCAATCGACTTAGACTATCGCGACAATGTCCTCCCTCCAGTGGCAACGGGGGATATCGGCGTGACCGATGAGGATACTGAACTTGTTGTCGACGCGGACGCCGGGCTACTCGCCAATGATGTCTTGAACGATGCGACGGCGATCGACAGCGTCATGATCGACACCGATGGCGATGACATTGCCGACAAGGCGCTGACCCTGGGCGTTGCCAATGAAATCGCCGACGAGAGCGGCAATGTCATCGGTCGACTGACGATCAATGCCGACGGGGCGTACAGCTTCGATCCAGCCGCCAACTTTCATGGGCTGGTGCCGCTGATCACTTACACCCTGCGCGGGGCTAGCGGTATCGCGACGGCGAATCTGACCATCACCGTGACCTCGGTGAAGGATGTTCCCATCGCAGTCAACGACACCAATACCACGGCGGAGGATACGACCATCGTCGTCAATGCCGGTAATGGGTTGCTGGCCAATGACAGCGATGGCGATGGCGATCGCCTGAGTGTCACCGGCTTTAGCATCGCGGGCATGACCGAGAGCTTCACGGCCGGTGATAGCGTCACCCTCGAGGGCGTGGGGGAGCTGACGATCAACGCCGACGGTTCCTATCGCTTCGTCCCCGCCCCGAACTACCATGGCAGCGTGCCGGTCGTGACCTACACGGTGTCCGATGGCGATGGCGGCAGCGCCACTGCCACCCTATCGCTGAGCGTGACCGCGGTCGACGATACCGTCACGCTCGGTGGCCTCGGCGATGGCAGCGTCGACGGCACCGATGGCGAGGTCGATGAAGCCAATCTGGCGGGCGGCAGCGATCCGTCGGCGGACGATCTGGCCTCCCGCGGCACCTTCAGCCTCGGCCCCATCACGAGCCTCGATAGCGTCACCATCGGCGGCACGCTGATCAGCGTCGCCGACTTGCTGGCCAGCGGTGAGTCACCGATTACCATCACCGGCGAGTTCGGCACGCTGGTGATCTCGGGCTTCGAGAAGGCCACGGGTAACGTCAGCTACGTCTATACCCTGGGCGAGGTGGCGGATCATTCGCAAGGCGCGGTCAATGACGGCTTCGTCATCGGGGTGACCGACGTCGATGGCGATATCACGGCCAACGCCGGGACCCTGGCCTTCGCGGTGATCGACGATACCCCGACGGCCGCCGCCGACCGCGATGAAACGATCAATGTCGGCAACCAGCCGAGCAGCGTCGCCGACGGTAACGTGCTCACCGGCAGCGGCGGCAAGGACCCCGATAGCCTGGATGGCAAGCCTGACAGCCTGGGTGCCGATGGCGGCGCCGTCACGGGGGTTGCGGTCGGGACCGGAGCGCCGAGTGACGCCAATGTCGGTGAGGGGCTCGCCGGCAGCTATGGCACCTTCACCCTCAACGCCGACGGCAGCTATACGTACGTGCCGGACTTCAGCGACGCCGCGGTCAGCGGCCTGCAGCCGGGAGAATCCTTGAGCGACACCTTCACCTACCGGATCACCGATGGCGATGGCGATGCGGTGACCACGACGGTGACGCTGACCCTCTATGGCTCGCCGGCCGCCGTCAGCACCGATGCGGGTAGCGTGGAGGAGGCCGAGCTTGGCGACGGCTCGGCGCCGGCCACCGGCGGGGCGGTGTATGACGGGGAGTTCATCGTCATCGACCTGGTCGATTCTCCGCTGGCAAGCATCAGCATCGGCGGCGAGACCTTTACCCTGGAGGATCTTGAGGGGTTCAGCGACAGTGCGCCCTCGGTCAAGCTCTTGACCGACCACGGCTACTTTATCCTCACCGGCTTTACGCTGGGTAGCGACAGCGGCAGTGGGGTGCGCGAGAGCACCGTCAGCTATCGCTTCGTGCTCACCGAGACGGCGCAGCATGGCAGCGACCCGGTGACGGATAGCGTCGATGTGGTGGTGACCGATTCGCTGGGCAACTCGACCAAGGACTCTCCCAAGCCGCTGGCCGTCGAGATCCTCGATGACGGGCCCGATGCCACCAAGGACGACGCGACGATCGGTGAAGACGCCTCGTCATCGACCGTGACCGGAGATCTTATCGGCAACGATACCTTTGGTGCCGACGGTGAGGCCGGTGACGGACCGGTGACGGGTGTCGGTGCGGGCAAGGCGGCGCCGAGCGGTAATGTGGGCAGCGCCGTGGAGGGGCTTTACGGCAAGCTCACGGTCAACGCCGACGGCAGCTACAGCTATGCGCTGGATAACGCGAACGCCAAGGTGAATGCCCTGCAGAAGGGCGAGACGCTGACCGAGACCTTTACCTACCAGATCACCGATGGCGATGGCGACACCACCACGGCGACCCTGACGCTGGTCATTCAGGGGGCCAATGACGCACCCACGGCGAGCGCCGACCCGATCGTTGTCGACGAGGATGGTACGGCCAGCGGCACCATTGTCGGCACCGATGTCGACGGCGATGACCTGAGCTTTACCCTCACGACCGCGCCGGAGAACGGCACCCTGACGCTGAACACCGACGGCAGCTTTACCTTCGTGCCGGATCCGGACTTCAACGGCACGGATAGCTTCGAGGTGACGGTCACCGACGGCCATGGCGGCACCACGACCATCACGGTCCCGGTGACGGTCACGCCGGTCAACGACGCCCCGGTGGCGGGTAACGACAGCGCGAGCACGGCGGAGGATACGCCGCTGACGGTTGCCGTCGACGATGGGCTGCTGGCTAACGACAGCGACGTCGATGGCGATAGCCTGAGTGTCACTGGCTTCAGCGTTGCCGGCATGACCGAGCGCTTTGCGGCCGGTGATAGTGTCACCATCGAGGGTGTGGGGGAGTTGACGATCAACGCCGATGGCTCCTATCGCTTCGTTCCGGCGCCGAACTATCACGGCGGCGTGCCTGTGGTGACCTACACCATCGCCGATGGCGATGGTCTCAGCGATAGCGCGACCCTGACGCTTGGCGTGACCGCCGTGGACGACAAGGTCACCGTCGGTGGCCTCGGCGATGGTGATCGCGACGGCACCGATGGCACGGTCGACGAATCGGCGCTCGCAAGCGGCAGCGCCCCAGGGGGCGCCGGTCTGAGCCAGAGCGGCTCCTTCACCCTTGGGCCGGCATCTTCGCTGTCCTCGGTGACGATCGGCACCACGACGATTGGCATCGACGAGCTTGCCGCCAGTGGCGATTCGCCGATCCGCGTCGAGGGGAAGTTCGGTCGCTTGATCATCGACGGCTATGACGCAACCACGGGGACAGTCAGCTACGTCTACACCTTGATGCGTGAAGCAGGCCACCGCGACGGGACGGCGTCGGATCGCTTCGTGATCGGGGTGACCGATGTCGACGGCGACACCGTCGCCAAGGCCGGTACCCTGGCGATTGCGATCCTTGATGACGCACCTACGGCAAGTGGCGATAGCCTGACGGTCGGTGAAGACGGCGACAACCCTAGTTCGGGGTCGGTGCTTTCCAACGATGTCCTTGGCGCCGATGGGGCCAAGGTGAGCGCCGTGACGTCCGGTAGCGGTATGCCGACCTCGCCGCTTGACGGCTCGGCGCTGGCGGGGAATTACGGGGCCCTGATGCTCAACCCTGACGGCAGCTACAGCTATCGCCTGGATAACGCCAATGCCGACGTCAATGGGCTGCAGAAAGGCGAGAGCCTGACCGAGACCTTCACCTATGAGATTACCGACGCCGACGGTGATACCTCGACCGCGAGACTGACGATCACCATCATGGGCGCCAATGATGGCCCCGAAGCCAGTTCATCAGCGCTGGTGACGATGGAGGGAACACCGGTCTCCGGCGCCATTGACAGCTCGGATGTGGATGGCGACCAGCTGTCGTACGGTCTCGCCGGCGATCCAGCGCATGGCGACGTGACCCTTCATCCAGATGGCACCTACACCTACACGCCCGACCCGGATTTCAACGGCACGGACAGCTTTGTCGTTACCGTCGACGATGGCAACGGTGGCAAGGTCGATGTCACGGTATCGATCACGGTCACGCCGATCAACGACGCACCGGTGGCGGCCAATGACAGCGCCAGCACGGCAGAAGACACCCCCCTGGTGGTCGACAAGGATCATGGGGTTCTGGCCAACGACAGTGATGTCGAGGGTGATCCTTTATCGGTGACCGGCTTCACGGTAGATGGGCGCCAGTACCTGCCCGGCGAAACCGCCGAGATCCCGGGCGTCGGTAGCGTGACCTTGAACAGCGATGGCTCCTACCGCTTCGATCCCGCCCCGAACTTCAATGGTGACGTGCCGCCTATTAGCTACCGGGTCGGTGACAGCAGCGGCGGCACCGATACGGGCACTCTGGCGCTTCGCGTGACGGCGGTCGATGACCAGGTTGTCATTGGCGGCCTTGGCGATGGCACCGGTGAGGCTGCGGGCAGCGATGGTCGAGTCGAAGAGTCGGCGCTGGCGACGGGTACCGACGCCGGTGGGGCGGGCTTGTCCCAGTCGGGGACCTTCAGCGTCGGCCCGGTAGACAGTCTCGACAGCATTCGCCTCGGCGGTACGACGATAAGCCTCGCGGATCTTGCGGCGAGTCATCGCTTGCCGATCAGCATCGAGGGCGAGTTTGGCCGTCTGATCATCAACGGCTTTGACTCCACCAGTGGCGTTGTCAGTTATTGCTACACCCTGACCAGAGATGCCGACCACAGCGAAGGCGATGTCGCCGAACGATTCGTGGTCGGGGTAACCGATGTCGATGGCGATGTCACCGCCGATGCCGGCACCCTGGCGATCACCATTCTCGACGACGCGCCCCTGGCGACAGACGATAGTGCCGCGCTGACGGAAGATGCCGGTGATACCCTCCTCGGCGAGGTGATGGGAAACGATGGAGAAGGTGCCGATGGCTGCACAGTAACGGGCATCGCGACCTCCGCGGGGGCGTCGGAGCCGGGGCCGGTCGGAACACCGATCCAGGGAGATTGCGGCGTCCTGGTGCTCAATGCCGACGGCAGCTACCGCTACGTCATCAATAACGACGACCCGGCGGTGAACGGCCTGCAGAAGGGCGAGAGCCTGACGGATAGCTTCACCTACTGGATCACCGACGGCGACGGGGACGTCAGCTCGGCGACGCTAACCATCACCATCGCAGGCAACAACGACATTCCGGTGGTCAGCGTCGAGCCGGTCATCGTCGATGAGGATGGCTCGAGTAGCGGAACCATCACTGCCACCGACGTGGATGGCGATGACCTGAGCTATACGCTCAAGTCGCCGCCGGCGAGCGGTACCCTGATTCTCAATGAGGATGGCACCTTCACCTTTACACCGGGACCCGGTTTCAACGGCAGTGACAGCTTCGTCGTCACCGTCAGCGACGGTCATGGGGGAACCGTCGACGTCACGGTGCCGGTGACGGTCACCGCGGTAAATGATGCGCCTGAGGCTCGTGCGCCGAGTCTCGTCACCGAGACTGGAGATCCCGTCGGGGGGACGATCGATGCCAGTGACATCGACGGCGATGATTTAACCTTTGGGCTGTCGACGCCGGCGTCCCACGGCGAGGTTAGCCTGGCGGCGGATGGTAGTTTCATCTTCGTACCGAACCCGGGCTTCAGCGGCAGCGATAGCTTCGTGGTGGCGGTTAGCGATGGCCATGGGGGAGTGACGTACGTCACCGTGGAGATCGTCGTCAAGGCGACCGATACCTTCTATCAGGGAGAGTACCGGCCAAGGGTGCCATCCCCAGTGGAAGCGCCTGACCGGTCCACCGGCGGGGATGAGTTGCGGGTGGACGGGATCGTCGAGCAGGTCGTCAACGAGGTGGGCGACCTCGGGGGCTTGCCGGATCTGGGCGCCGATGGCGTTGTCCTGACGGCGGTCAACGCCATCAGCGACCTGCAACCCGATCATGATGGCGGTAAGGCCGCGCCGATGTGGGGCGCCTCGGCGCTGTCACGACTGACGGCGGTGGAGGGACCGGGGGAGGCGCTCAACGGCTCCATTGCCAGCGCTGACGGGCGCCTGGCCATGACCCTGAACATCGAACGGGAACGGGCCTGGCTATCCGTGCAGGACAGGGGCGCCGCATCGGCTGAGGTGGGGGTGAGCCTGGCCGATGGCAGGGCGCTACCGGGGTGGATCCATGCCGACCGCCGGGGTGTCGTGACGATGGATCGGCCCGCTGGCGTCGATGTCGTCGAGCTAGGCGTTTCGGTTCCGGCGGACGACGGCGCGGTGCTGCGTTACCGCGTGCGAGTCGATCTAAATGCCGGACAGTTAAGTGTATTCGCCGAGGCCGCGGATCGTCCCACGGGCGCCTCGGCGGTGCCAAGCTTCTCCGAGCAGCTGAGCCGCGCCGGGCGAGACCGCCAAGGGAGCGATGACCTCCTGCGCCAGGCGCTTAAGGATGCGGCCGGCTAGGTGCGGCCGGCTAGATGCGGCCGGCTAGGTGCGGCCGGCTAGGTGCGGCCGGCTAGGTGCGGTGCGAGAGACCATCCGGCTGAGGCTAGGCCCTCGTGACAATGGCTCTTGCATCGCCGCTGGCCACCTTGGCGACAGTTGGCGGCCAGGGTGGCCTGGTCGCTAAATGGCAATGATCGTCCGGCAGCCCGAGAAAGCTCTGGATGTCACCGAAGGGGCCTCGAACAAGCGTTCAGATTGATGGCCAGGGTGGCCTGGTCGCTGAATGGCGATGATCGGCCGGCAGTCCGAGAAAGCTCTGGATGTCACCGAAGGGGTTTCGAACAGGCGTTCAGACTGATGGCCCGGGTGGCCTGGTCGCTGAATGGCGATGATCGGCCGGCAGTCCGAGAAAGCTCTGGATGTCACCGAAGAGTGCGTCGAACAGGCGTTCAGACTGATGGCCCGGGTGGCCTGGTCGCTGAATGGCGATGATCGGCCGGCAGTCCGAGAAAGTTCTGGATGTCACCGAAGAGCGCGTCGAACAGGCGTTCAGACTGATGGCCCGGGTGGCCTAGCTGCGATGATCGGCCGGCAGCCCGAGAAAGTTCTGGATGATAAAGAAGTGATCCTCGAACAGGCTCTCGGGCTCGAGCTCTGCCAGCGGCACCCAGCGGGCATGGTCGCCGCCCTTCACCGGCTTTAGCCTCGGCAGGTTCTGATCCGGGCGCAGGGCGAAGTAGAAGGCCTCGGCCAGTGTCCGCCCGCGCCAGCTGCGATGAGGTTCATCGAAGAGCCGCTGACCGCGGAGCGAGCCTTTCAATACCGGCTCCGGCACCTTCAGCCGAATGCGTTCGCGCAGCTCCCTCAGGCAGGCGTCCATCAGCCGTTCCTGGGAACTGATAAAGCCCCCGGGCAGGGCGTAGAGTCCCTTGCCCGGCGCCGAGGTACGGCGCACCAGCAAGACATGACCCGATTGCACCACCACGGCGCAGACGGTGACGAAGATCGGCGGATAGGGGGCCTGGGCCCAGGCTGAGCGATACTGATCGAGCAGCTGCTGTTCTTCCTCGAGCTGGCGATAGGGGTCTGTGGCCATGAAGCTACGCACACTCGAGACCACCGCCGGCGGCAGGTCATGGCTGGCGTTGGTACTCAGGTATTCCACCGCCGAGCCCTGGGAGCGAAACAGGCGTTCGCGAATCTGGCTGGCCGATATCGCCTCCACCAGGGGCACGCTGACCGATTCCCACTGCGGAAACAGCGATAAATAGTAGCTCGACTGACCGCGACTGGCGCCGATCAGGCCGATACGCGGCAGCCTAGCGCCTTCCGGGTGTGCCAGGTCGCGGACCTTGCGCTGGACGTCGTGGACCCAGACGTCGTCGTTGTACAAGGCGTCGAGCAGCGGAGCGATCTCGAGCCGGGCGTTCTCGTCGTCGTCGAAGGCGTTGCGCAACATGGTGCGCCGCTCGTCGAAGCGCCAGGGGTTGCGTAGCGAGCGCGCCTGCCAGGACGAGCCGACCAGCACGATCACCTGTCGAGCCCGCTTCAGTGCCGCGCGGATGACCGCCAGGTGGCCAAGGTGAGGCGGCTGGAAGCGACCGATGAACACCAGGCAATCGAAATCGCCCCCGGGCGAGGCGGTGTTCGGCGGTGGGCTCATGGGACGCTCCTGATCGAAAGGTGCCGCCATTATGGTGGCGACGATCACCCGCTGCAATGCGCCGGATTTTCGTTTTTGAACCGCCCCTCAACGGCCTATTTCGGTATGCTGACAGCAAATAATCGGTAGGGAACGCCATGATTATCACTTTCGTGCAGTTTTGGTGGGGCGTGCTGCGCAGCGCCGTGGCGCTGTGGCTCGAGCGCAATGCCTTCAGCTATGCGGGCTCCTTGGCCTTCTATACGCTGTTTTCTCTGGCTCCGACCGTGATCATTGCCGTCACGGTCATCGGTTTCGTGCTGGGGGAGGAGGCCGCCCAAGGGCAGATCTTCGCGCAATTGCAGGGCACCATGGGGCCCGATGCCGCTTCCGCCATCGAGCAGGCGGTCGCTCAGTCCAGCATCGATCAGTCGGGCCTGATGCCGACGCTGCTCGGGTTCGGTGCCCTGGCGATTGGCGCCACGACCGTCTTCGGGCAAATGCAGTTTTCCCTCAATACCATCTGGGGCGTGGCCGCGAGGCCGAGCAGCAATAGCCTGTGGATCTTCATCAAGAACCGCATGCTGTCGCTGACCGTGGTGTTGTCGATCGGCTTCATCCTGCTGGTGTCGCTTGGCCTCGGGGTGTTCGTCCGTGCAGCGCTCAAGGCTGCCCATGATGTCTTGCCCTACGTCAGCCTGCTGACCAAGGGCGCCGAGTTCATGGTCTCGCTCGGCGTGATCGCGGCCTTGTTTGCGACCATCTTCAAGGTGCTGCCCGATGTGGTGCTGCGCTGGCGAGACGTTCTGGTGGGAGCCGTGGTCACGGCGCTGTTGTTCGCCATCGGGCGGTCCGCGATCGCCATGTATCTCGCCTACACCGCCACCGCTTCGACGTATGGCGCCGCAGGATCGGTCGTGGTCATTCTGCTGTGGGTCTACTACTCCTCATTGATCCTGCTGTTTGGCGCCGCCTTCACTAAATGCCACCTGCTGGCGAGGCACAAACCGGTCATCCCCCGCAACAGTGCGGTACTGGTCAAGCAAGAGTTGATGGACCAGCAGAGTGTGCGTGACGCCCTGTCGAAGAGCGAACAGCAGGCGTTCGATGAAGAGCAGCGTGAGCGTGAGCACGAAGCCGCACTGGAGCAAGGCCTGCGAGACGAGCCTGAGACGCTGGCGGAACCGGGGCACGTGGCAGGTGCTGCCGATGGTCCGGCAGAGGGGCGCTCGGCCGATGCGCCGGATACCAAGGAGACGCGTTGATGTCTGCCGATGATTCGGTCTGTGTGAAGGCCCTAGTGAGCGGCCAGGTGCAAGGCGTCGGCTATCGCTGGTCCACCGAGCAGCGTGCTCTGGCAGCGGGGCTGACCGGGCATGCCTTCAACTTGCCCGATGGGCGGGTCGAAGTGCTGTTGTGTGGTGCTCCTCGAGCCGTAAAAGAAGTGGTGCAGTGGCTGCACCAGGGCCCGGAGCATGCCCATGTCAGTGACGTGGCCGTCCGCGACCTGGTGCCGCCGACCTGGCCGCAGGCGTTCCGCACGGGGTAGGTCGCGGGGTCGGCCTTCGATGCGATCGCCAGGCATTGGCCGATCGCGGGTGCCGTAGGGAGCCTGGAGCCGTTATCGAGATTGGTCCCGCAACGCGATCGTTACGCGAGCCTTGGTCCGCCAGGGTGCGCGATAGAAAACGCCGCCAGCCCTGGCGGGCGGCGGCGTTTGTGTGTAGCCCCTGGTGGGAGTTCCTCCAGGCCGGCTCTGATGCCCCCATATCACGCCAGGGTGTCGGCGATCCAGTCGCTGACCGCGTCACCATCGACACCGAGGCAGACGTCCATCTCGGGACTGGTGGACCAGCGTTTTTGGATGAAGGCACGGCCGGCGGGGGCGAAGAGTGTCTGGCCCTCGGCCAGGCCGTCGGTGACGACGCTCAAGTGGCCGCGCTGGGTCGTGAACAGTTCCGGGCGTACCAGCCAGGCCAGCGCCAGGCTATCGTGGGGGCAGCAGCCATCGATGCCGAGCGCCTGGCGATAGAACTCGCGATAGAACGCGTAGCTGCCGGCCAGCAGTCGGCCCAGCTCACCCTGGCCCGCTTCGATGCGGGCCATGTGCGCAGGGGTCAGCACGCAGCGATGGGTGACGTCGAGCCCGACCAGGGTGAGCGGCCAATCGGCGCTTAGCACCCGAGAGGCGGCGTGGGCATCGTTGAAGATGTTGGCTTCCGCCACCGGCGTGACGTTTCCGCCTTCCCGGATGGAGCCGCCCATGACGACGACGCCCTTCACCCGGGCGGTGATGCCGGGATCAATCTGCAGGGCTGCGGCGAGGTTGCCAAGCGGTCCCACCGCGACCAGGGTGATCTCGCCTGGGCGGGCGTTGACCGTATCGACAATGAACTGAGCCGCACTGCGGGCGTCGGCCTTGCCCTGAACGTCGGGCAGGTCGATGTTGCCAAGGCCGTTGTCGCCGTGGATGTGCGCAGGCGCCGGATGGCGGGGCTTGACCATTGGCGCCGCCGCGCCCTGGGCCACGGGAACCGGCTTGCCGGCGACTTCCCCAAGCAGCAGGGCATTATGGGTGGCGGTTTCGACGTCGACGTTGCCGAACGTCGTGGTCATACCCACCAGGTCGATGTCCGGGTGACGCAGGGCGATGGCGATGGCTTGGGCGTCGTCCACGCCGGGGTCGGTGTCGAAGATGATCGAATGAGCCACGAGGGTCTCCTTGACGTCGCAAAGGGGGAAGCGGTGAAAAACGGGTGAAGAGTTGGCGTGCGGGAGCCGTTAGCCGGCGAGAGAGGCATCCACTTCGGCGCGGCTTGGAATACTGGCCGCGGCGCCCTGGCGTTGCACGCCGATGGCGGCAGCGGCGGTGGCAAGGATCAAGCACGCCGGCGCCTGCGCGCCATCCTGCAGCGCGGCAAGATAGTAGCCGATAAAGGTATCCCCGGCGGCGGTGGTGTCGACGGCCTTGACCGGCAGGGCCGGCTGGAAATGGCGCGTCTGGCCGTGCTGGAACCAGGCGCCGTCGGCGCCGAGGGTCAATACGGTCTGGGTCTGGGGCAAGCGCTGCGCCAGGGCGTCGAGCAGGGCGGGCGCGTCGGCCGCCTGATCGAGTCCCGCGAGCCAGGCCGCTTCCCCGCGATTGACGAACAGCAGATCGCAGTGCTCGAGCGGCAGGTCGAGCACCGCGTCGCTCATCGGCGCCGGGTTGAAAGCGATACGCATGCCGGCCTGGTGGGCCAGCACAATGGCATCGCCCAGGGCGCTGGTCTCGTTCTGAATCAGCAGCCAGTCGCCCGGTGCCGTAGCGTCGATCAGCGCCGCCAGATCGGCGCGACGGAAGCCGTGGTTGGCACCGGGAAACAGCAGGATAGCGTTCTCTGCGGCGTCATCAACCTGGATGATCGCGTGGCCGGTCGGGCCCTCGACGTCGGTGACGCCGGTCACGCCGACGCCGGCGTCGACGAGCATGTCACGCACCCAGCCATCCTGGCCGTTGATCTGCCCCCAATGGCATACCTCGCCACCGGCTCGGGCCAGGGCGAGGGACTGATTGGCGCCCTTGCCGCCAAGGCCGACGCGATGTTCGTGGCTGGCCAAGGTTTCCCCGGGGCGGACCAGGTGGGGGACGCGATAGACGTGGTCGAGATTGATCGACCCAAAGTTATACAGCATGCAGTTTCCGAATGGCTGACTGGCAGAGAGGGGCTTCCCAGCGCAGAGTATCGGATTCCAGCGTACACGACGCAAGGTAGGGAGAAAGACAATGACGCCTTTATACCGTTATCTTGTACATCGTGACACATTTCCCCGCACCACTGTCCTTAGCCCCTGGACGGGCCATGACCGTCATCACATCACCATAAACGGCGATGCCCCGACGGCCAGGATTCTTGCTCGGGGGCACTGCCATGGACATATCAGCAGGATGGACCCCGACGATCGGCCGCTCAGGTGGCGTTGGTAAGGTTCACGGCGGTCAGGCGAATGATGTTCTGCCGCGCTTCCGGGGTGATCCAGGCGCTGTGCGGCGTCACCATGAGATTGAGCTGCGCATTGTGCATGGCATCGATCAATGCGTGGCCCTGGGTCGGCGGCTCGCTGGGCAGGACGTCCACCGCCAGCCCCCCGAGTCGCCCTTGCTGCAGGGCCGCAAGGGCGGCGTCTTCATCGATGACGCCGCCGCGGGCGCAGTTGACCAATAGCGCCCCTGGCTTGACGGTGGCCAGGTTGTCGGCGTTGATCAGGTGGTGTGTCGCGTCGGTAAGCGGGCAGTGCAGGCTGATCACATCGGCCTCGGGCAACAGGCTCGCCAACGATGCCCGGCGATCATTGGCTTCGTTGCCGGGGCGGGCAGCGAAGGTCACGTTCATGCCGAAGGCCTCGGCCAGGCGAGCGACCTGGGAGCCGAGCTCGCCTTGGCCGACGATCACCAGCTGTTTGCCCTCGAGCTGCAGTGTGGTGTGATCCATCAAGCAGAAGAACGCGCTTTTGCCCCAGCGGCCGGTGGCGACATCGCGCTGATAGAGCGGCGCCCGGGTCGCCAGGCCCAGAATGAGCATCAAGGTGTGCTGGGCAACGCTGGCGGTGCCGTAGGCATTGACGTTGTCGACGCGGATGCCTCGTTGCCGGGCCGTCTCCATGTCGATGTTGTTGGTTCCCGTGGCGAGCACACAGATATGCTTGAGCTCGGGCAGGGCATTGAGCGTTGCTGCGTCCAGCACCACCTTGTTGACGATCGCCACCTGGGCGCCGGCCAACCGCTCTCCGGCCTGTTCGGTGGTGCTGTGGGGATGCACCTCGAGGTCATCGACGCGCTCACGAATCGGGGCGAGATCGATGTCCGGGCCGAGACTATCGGCGTCGAGCAGGACGGCTTTCATGGAGGCTCCTTGTGCGGGTATTGTCGGTATCGGCAGGGCTGTGCCTGGGGACCTTCAACAGGGTATACTACGGGGCTTTGATTCTGGCTTGGAAATCTCGACTTCCGGCCCTATATCGCCAAATGGCAGACAAGGACGGCGATGGCGCATGCCATGGTCCGACCGCATTGCCGCGAGTTTCGATGCGATTTGGAGACTTCAACATGCCCATCTACGAATACCAGTGCAAGGCCTGCGGGCACCGTCTGGAAAAACTGCAGAAGATCAGTGCCGCGGCGCTGACGGATTGCCCGGCCTGCGAGACGCCGGAACTCAGCCGTCTGGTGTCCGCCGCCGGTTTCCGCCTCGCCGGCGGCGGCTGGTACGAGACCGATTTCAAGTCGGGTGGCAGCAAGAAGAATTTGGCCGGAGACGGTGGTGCCAATGACACCAGTAAGGCCGCCCCCGCCAAGTCCGGTGATAGTGCTGCTCCTGCCAAGTCCGGTGATGGCGCTACCGCCTGAGCCGACGAATTCCGCTTTTCCCTTTACGCAACAAGACAGGATCCAACATGCGCAGCCATTATTGCGGCCAGCTCAACGACACCCTGGTGGACCAGACGGTCAGCCTGTGCGGCTGGGTGCACCGCCGCCGTGACCACGGTGGAGTGATCTTCCTCGACCTGCGTGATCGTGACGGCGTCGCCCAGGTCGTGGTCGACCCTGACACCGCCGAGGCTTTCGCCACCGCCGACCGCGCTCGCAGCGAGTATGTACTGCGCATCCAGGGCCGGGTTCGCCTGCGCCCCGAAGGCACCCAGAACCCCAATATGCCGACCGGGCTGATCGAGGTCCTGGCCAAGGACGTCGAGGTGCTGAATAGTGCTGCGACGCCGCCGTTCCAGTTGGACGAGCACGGCAAGGTGGGTGAGGAGACGCGGCTCAAGCATCGCTATATCGATCTGCGTCGTCCCGAGATGATCGAGAAGCTGCGCCTGCGCTCGCGCATTTCCCACAACGTACGTGCCTTCCTCGAAGGCGAGGGTTTCCTCGACATCGAGACGCCGGTGCTGACCCGGGCGACGCCCGAAGGCGCTCGCGACTATCTGGTGCCGAGCCGCACCCACGCCGGCAGCTTCTTCGCCCTGCCGCAGTCGCCGCAGCTGTTCAAGCAGCTGTTGATGGTGGCCGGCTTCGATCGTTACTACCAGATCGCCAAGTGCTTCCGCGATGAGGACCTGCGCGCCGACCGTCAGCCCGAGTTTACCCAGATTGACCTGGAGGCCTCCTTCGTCGAGGAGTCCGACATCATGGGGATCACCGAGGCGATGATCGGCAAGCTGTTCAAGGAAGTGCTGTCGGTGGATCTCGGCGAGTTCCCGCGCATGACCTGGCACGAAGCGATGCACCGCTTCGGCTCCGACAAGCCGGACCTGCGCATCCCGCTGGAGCTGACCGACGTCGATGACCTGATGAAGGACGTCGACTTCAAGGTGTTCTCGGGCCCAGCCAACGCCGACGACGGTCGCGTCGCGGCACTCAAGGTCAGCGGCGGCGCCAAGCTCTCGCGCAAGGAGATCGACGAGTACACCAAGTTCGTCGGCATCTATGGCGCGCGCGGCCTGGCCTGGATCAAGGTCAACGAACGCGCCAAGGGCATCGAGGGCCTGCAGTCGCCGATCGTCAAGTTCATGGAAGGCGTGATCGAGACGCTGCTTGACCGCGTAGGGGCCGAGGATGGCGATATCATCTTCTTCGGTGCCGACAAGGCACGCATCGTCAATGAGGCTCTCGGGGCGCTGCGCGTGCGTCTGGGCGAAGACCTTGAGCTCTACACCCAGGAATGGGCGCCGCTGTGGGTGGTGGACTTCCCGATGTTCGAGGCCGACGACAACGGTCGCCTGAGTCCGCTGCATCACCCCTTCACGTCGCCGGCATGCAGCCCCGACGAGCTCAAGGCCAACCCGGCCGAGGCGCTGTCACGGGCCTACGACATGGTGCTCAACGGCACCGAGCTCGGTGGCGGTTCCATCCGTATCCACGACCAGTCGATGCAGAAGGTGGTGTTCGAGATTCTCGGCATCGGCGAGGAAGAGGCCCGCGAGAAGTTCGGCTTCCTGCTCGACGCGCTGCACTACGGCGCGCCGCCCCACGGTGGCCTGGCCTTCGGCCTCGACCGCCTGGTCATGCTGATGACCGGCGCGCGCACCATCCGTGAGGTCATCGCTTTCCCCAAGACCCAGAGCGCCGCGTGCCTGATGACCGATGCCCCGGGTGAGGTCAGCAGTGACCAGCTCAAGGACCTCAATATTCGCCTGCGCCAGAAGGCCAAGGTCGAAGCCGACAGCGGCGAGTAACGCGTTGCACGACTCGGGCAGGGGGCCGTGACACCGAGGCGGCCTCCTTCGCGTAGACGCATGCAGTAAATGAAAGGCCTGACGCCAAGCGTCAGGCCTTTTCGTCGTCTATCGGCAGACGCGCACGGCCTTGGCCGTGTGACGCGTTACGCAGACACCGGTGGCGCCGTCGTTGCGGCCAGCGTTTCCACGGCCTGTCGGATGCGGCGCTCGGCCTGGTCCAGCGACTCGGCGAGCCGGTCGTCGCCGAATTCATCGTACTCGACCGCAATGCAGTCGACCTTGTCGATGCCCAGGTAGCCGAAGACCGTGCGCAGGTGCGGCTCGACGTGGTTGGCGTGCGCGAGGACCCCTCCGGGGTCATAGCCGGCGTCGCCACGGGCGCTGAGGATGATCAGGTGCTTGTTGGCATCACTCAGCATCGGCCAGTAGGGCGGGCCTTGACGATTGCGGTCGAAACCGAAGGTGCGCCCGACTCTGACAATATTGTCGATGTAGGCCTTGAACCCGGCCGGAACGCCGAAGTTGTACATCGGGACGGCGGCGATGATGACGTCGGCCGCAAGCAGCTCATCCACCAGCCGGTCACTTTCCTTGAGCGCTTCGCGCATCCAGGGCTCGCGGTCTGGCTCCTTGGTGAAGGCGGCGTGAATCCAGTCCCCGCTGATGGGAGAAGGAGACTGGCGACCGATGTCGCGATAGTCGATGTGATCCGTCGGGCGCTGGCGGCGCCATTCCTCGACGAATTGCGCCGAGAGGCGGCGGGTGTGTGAGCCGTGGGGGCGGCGATCGGAACGGCCCGGACGGGCACTGGCGTCCAAATGCAATACTCTGGTCATGCTGGCGACTCCTGCGGACAAGGTAGACTCACCTGTGGTGAGCGATACCCAGCATCCTAGGAGTTGAAATCGGCGACAAACGATCTATTCTCGCCTTATGAACAAGTTCAGCTTATCCATGCGTAACCCATGAAACGACGCGACCTGCCGTTATCACAGCTGCGCGCCTTCGAGGCGGCGGCCCGCCATGGCAGCTTCAAGCTCGCCGCGCAGGAGCTTGCGGTGACGCCTGCCGCCATCAGCCAGCAGGTACGTGAACTCGAAGGGTGGTTGGGGCTGGCGTTATTCGAGCGGCGCACCAGGCAGGTGGTAATGCTCGGCTGCGCCAGGCGCCTGTATCAGGTGCTGCGCCAGGGCTTCGACGACATCGCGCTCGAAATCGGAGCACTGCGCGAGCACGAAGGTTCACCGGCGGTCACCCTGTCCTGTACGCCGGCATTCGCGACCCAGTGGTTGATGCCGCGGCTATCGGACTTTTCGCGCCGATATCCCGGGATCGATCTCCGCCTGCACGCCAGCGAAGTGCCGGTGGATCTCGATCAGGCGTCGACGCTAGCGATTCGCTATGGCCGAGGGGGCTATGCGCCCTACAGCGGTTTCCCCTTGGGCGAGGATGCGTTCGCGCTGGTGGCCAGCCCACACCTTGGCGTATGCACGCTCGATGAACTGCGCGAACAGCGCCACATCGTCATCGACTGGCATGATCCTGGTCTGGGGCAGCCCGACTGGTCGCAGTGGTATCGCGCCATGGGCCGGCAATGGGCGTATGAGGCCGGGGTGCTGACCTTCTCCAACGAGAGTCATGCCATACAGGCGGCGGTCGCGGGTGAGGGGGTGGCGTTGATTGGCGTGACCCTGATTCAGGGCGAGCTCTTGCGCGGGCACCTCGTCGCGCCCTTCGCACTTCGCCTCAATGGGCCTGGCTACCACCTGGTGGCGAGTACGACCAGCCTGCGCGATGCCAAGGTGGCGGCGACCGGCGACTGGATCCGCCAGGGCATGGGGTAGCCCATGCCCTGGCCGCTCGCTAGCGAGTCCGGTCGGACAAGACCAGGCGCGGTAGCCGGGGGTGTGGCAGGTCGGCAAGCGAGGGGACGCTGAGCGTGCCGGTCAACTGGCGCCCGATGGCACTGCGCAACGGGGCCAGCCGCTCGCCGAGCCGCAATCCGGCGTGCCGCAGTGCGCGTGCCGGCAAGCGGTCATCGGTGTAGAGGGACACGATGGCCTGGGTGGCAAGATACAGCGGCCGGGTGGCGAGGCGATGCTCCCGCTCGTAGGCCGCGAGCAGTCGGGCGCCGGCGATATCGCGCCCCTGGCGGTGCGCCGCGATCAGGCGCCGGGCGAGACGCGCCTGGCTGTGGGCGCCGAAGTTGAAGCCGTGGGCGGTGACCGGGTGCATGCCCACCGCGGCGTCGCCCACGAGCACGAAGCGGCGGGCGCAGAAACGCTCGGCGTAGACGCTGACCAAGGGATAGACGTGGGCGTCGCCCTCGAGGGTCATGGTGCCGAGGCGATGGCCGTAACGCTGGCTTAGCGCGGCGGAAAAGGCCTCGGCCGGCAGCGCCATCAAGGCGTCCATCTCGCGGCTTGGCAGGGTCACCACGGCGGACGACAGGTGCTCGGAGATCGGCAGCAGGGCCAGGGTCTGGCCGTGATCGAACCACTCCCAGGCGGATTGGTCGTGGGCGATTTCGTGGCTTATTCGGCACACCATCATCGCGCGGCCGTTGTCGCGCATCTCGGCGGCGATACCCATCTGGCGACGTGACGCCGAGAAGCGGCTATCGGCAGCCACGGCTAGGCGTGCATGGATGTCGCGCCCGTCGGCGAGACGCATGCGGGCCGCCGCGGTGTCGGTGGTGATGCTGGCGACGTCGCCTTCGAACCATTCGATGCCGTCCATGCGCTGGGCTTCGTCGAAGGCCGCGCGACGGATGCAGTGATTGGGCACCATAAAGCCCAGCGGCGCCGAGCCATCACCGCCATCGAATCCCATGCTGAAGTCTGAGGCGCCATTGAAGACCCGGGCGCGTTCGAGGGGCGCCACCTCGGCCGTGGGGATACGCTGCCACACGTCGATGTCGGCGAGCAGGTCGCAGGAGGCCTGGGTCATGGCGATCTCACGGCCGTCGACGGCCGGATTGGCCAGCGCCTCCCGGGGAATTCGGTCGATCAGCGCCACCGACATGCCTGCCCCGGCAAGGGCCCTGGCCAGGCACAGGCCAACGGGCCCCGCGCCGATAATAGCCACATCCTTCATGCTAGCCTCCTCGAAGCCGTTCGCTGGTGGACGCCAGGCACGTTAAAATGCGCCCAGATCGATAGCGGACGCTAGCACGGTTCATGGCGGTGGCGCATGGCGATCCACCCTGTCCTTGATCCGGTACAAACTTTGCCGACTCGCGCCGGGCAGGCAAGGACGCATTCGCCGCCGGTACCGCGCTTCCCATCGCAACAGGAGACGTCATGGCAGGTCACAGCAAGTGGGCCAATATCAAGCATCGCAAGGCCGCCCAGGACGCCAAGCGTGGCAAGGTGTTTTCCAAGCTGATCCGCGAGCTGAGCGTCGCTGCGCGCCACGGCGGCGCCGATCCCGCCGATAATCCGCGGCTCAGGGCGGCGATGGACAAGGCGCTGGCCAATAACATGACCAAGGATACGATTCAGCGCGCGGCCGATCGCGGGGCCGGTCACCATGACGCTGACGAGATGGAAGAGATCGTCTATGAAGGCTACGGTCCCGAGGGCGTCGCGATCCTGGTCGAGTGCATGACCGATAACCGAAACAGGACTGTCTCGGATGTACGACATGCTTTCTCCAGGCATGGCGGCAATCTTGGCACCAGCGGCTCGGTCAGCTTCCTGTTCCATCATCAAGGACGTATCGCCGTGCCCGCTGACGTCTCCGAGGAAGCCGTCATGGCGGCGACCCTGGACGCCGAGCCGGACGATCTCCTGACGCTGGGTCAGGGACGCCTGGAGGTGATTACGTCGCCGCAGCGCTACGGTGCCGTCCAGGACGCGCTGGTAGATGCCGGGATCATGCCTCTGGCAAGCGAAGTGGGGCTGTTTCCCGAGACGATGACCGTCATCGATGACCCGGATCTCGGCCGTCGGGTCATGGCGTTGATCGACTGGCTGGAAGATCTCGATGATGTGCAAAATGTTTACACCAATGCCGACGTCAATGATGCCATTCTTGAGCAGCTGGATGCGTAGTGGGTCCGGCGCGGTCAGCGCTGATCGGCGCGTGGATCATGCCATGCCCGAGCACGCCGGGAAGACCCTGGGCGACGGACCTCAGGGGGGCTCGCCATGAACAAGGATGCTTCATCTTGGTAATTCTCGGTATCGACCCTGGTTCTCGCATCACCGGCTACGGTGTCGTGGACGATTCACAGCACAACCCACGCTACCTGGCGAGCGGTTGCCTGCGGCTCAAGGATGACGATCTGGCTCAGCGCCTGGCTCAGATCTATGCCGGTATCACCGAGCTAATCGCGGTCCACCGTCCCGATGCCCTGGCCATCGAGCAGGTGTTCATGTCGAAGAACGCCGATTCGGCATTGAAGCTCGGGCAGGCGCGGGGCGTGGCGATTGTCTGCGCGGCCAATCACGGCCTGTCGGTGAGCGAGTACGGGCCGCGTCAGATCAAGCAGGCGGTGACCGGGACCGGCGCCGCCGAGAAGGCCCAGGTCCAGCACATGGTCACCGCAGTGCTGGGCCTGTCCGGAAGCCCCCAGGCCGATGCCGCCGATGCCCTGGCCATTGCGCTGACCCATATCTATGCCGGTCGCGGGTTGGTGACCAAGGGCAGTTACGGGGGGCGTCGCAGTGCGGCGAAGGGCGGTTCCTGGCGCCAGTTTCGGCCCTAGGGCCGCCGCCACGGGGAACTGTCGCCGTCGGGCGACGTGGCTGTTGTCGAACGGCGTTTTTCCGTCTGGTCAGCCACCCGGGTGGCCAGTATAGTGAGGAGCGTGTGGCCCCCTGTCGCAGGGCGACCTGAGCCCGCATCGGCCTGAAGACGCAAGAATCATCTGCACGAGCGCCAACCCTGGCGGCTCAAGGTGCTAGCAACGCAAGGATACGACGGCGCCATGATTGGACGCATCACAGGCAAGCTTCTCGAGACACAGCCGCCCTGGCTGGTGATAGACGTCGGCGGGCTCGGTTACGAGCTCGAGGCATCGATGACCACGCTGGTGGCTTTGCCGGCGGTGGGAGAGCCGGTATCCCTGTATACCCACCTGACCATTCGTGACGACGCGCACCTGCTCTACGGCTTCGTCAGGGAGCAGGAGCGGGCGCTGTTTCGCGCGCTGATCAAGGTCAACGGCATCGGGCCTAAGCTGGCCCTGGCGATTCTGTCCGGCATGGACGAAGACGCCTTCGTGCGCTGCGTGATGGAGGACGACATCAAGTCCTTGACGCGCCTGCCCGGCGTCGGCAAGAAGACCGCCGAGCGCCTGATCATCGAGATGCGCGATCGCTTTCCGCACTGGCAGCATCCCGATAGTCTGCCGCTGGAAGGGACCGTGGGCGGCGTCGCGTCCGTGGCGGCGCGGGATCCTTTGGCGGATGCCGAGGCGGCATTGGTCAGCCTCGGCTACAAGCCTACCGAGGCTAGCCGAATGCTCTCGGGTCTCGAAGGCGAGGGCAGCACCGAAGCGATCATCAAGGCGGCGCTTGCACGCCGCATGGCTGGGTGAGGTGGTGATGCGTCGATGTGTATCGCAGCCGAGAGTCGGGACGCCCCCGGAGGGAGAGAGGGCGTCGCTCGGTCGCTCGCGTACCGCTGAGCACTACCCGGAGACGACCTATGTTCAGGGAGCGAGGCCATGATCGAGACCGATCGCTTGATCGCCGGGGCCCCCCACGAGGGTGAGAGCCGCGTCGATCACGCCATTCGCCCCAAACGCCTGGCGGACTATATCGGCCAGCCACGGGTGCGAGAGCAGCTCGACATCTTCATCAACGCCGCTCGGGCCCGCGGGGAAAGTCTCGACCACACCCTGGTGTTCGGGCCGCCCGGGCTTGGCAAGACCACCTTGGCCAATATCATCGCCGCCGAGATGGATGTCGGGCTGACCTCTACCTCCGGGCCGGTGCTGGAGCGCGCAGGGGACCTGGCGGCCATGTTGACCAACCTGAAGGCCGGCGATGTCCTGTTTATCGACGAGATTCATCGCCTGTCGCCGGTGGTGGAGGAAATCCTCTATCCGGCGATGGAGGACTTTCAGCTCGATATCATGATCGGCGAAGGGCCGGCGGCACGCTCCATCAAGCTCGATTTGCCGCCCTTCACCCTGGTCGGTGCGACCACCCGGGCCGGACGCCTGACCTCACCGCTGCGTGACCGCTTCGGTATCGTTCAACGCCTCGAGTTTTACGCCATCGATGAGTTGACCGAGATCGTCACGCGTTCCGCCCGGCTACTCGGCGTCGATGCCGACGAGCAGGGCGCCCGCGAGGTCGCCAAGCGCTCGCGAGGGACGCCACGCATCGCCAACCGCCTGCTGCGCCGAGTCCGCGATTTTGCCGAGGTCCGGGCCGACGGCCACATCGATGCCGAGGTCGCCGACCAGGCGCTGAACATGCTGCATGTCGACCACCATGGCCTCGATCACATGGACCGTCGCCTGCTGCTGGCCATGATCGAGAAATTCGACGGTGGCCCGGTGGGTGTCGATTCGCTGTCCGCCGCCATCGGCGAGGAGCGCGACACCATCGAAGACGTGATCGAACCGTATCTGATCCAGCAGGGTCTGATGATGCGCACTGCCCGGGGTCGGGTGGTGACACGCCAGGCCTGGACCCACTTTGGCATCGCCCCCGATGATCGGGCGGCGGATGCCGCCAACGACTGACCCCGAGACGAGGATTGCCGTGAACGACTCCATGTCCATACCCCACCTGATCATGAACGCCAGCGGCGTCGTGCAGGTGGTCATGCTACTTCTGCTGATCGCCTCGGTGCTGTCCTGGGTGGTGGTGTTCCAGCGCAGTTTCGTGATGCGTCGTGCGCGCAAGGCCCACCGCGCCTTCGAAGACCGCTTCTGGTCCGGTGTCGACCTCAACGAGCTCTATCGGGAAACCCCGGTGGATCAGGAGACCCAAGGTGCCGAGCACCTGTTTCGGTCGGGCTTTCGCGAATTCAATCGGTTGATGCCGAAGACCCGCAGCCCACAGGCGATTCTCGACGGCGTGCAACGCAGCATGCGGGTGGCCTGGTCGCGGGAGGAGGAGCGTCTCAATCTGCACCTGGTGTTCCTGGCCACCGTGGCCTCGGCAAGCCCCTACATCGGGCTGTTCGGCACCGTGTGGGGCATCATGGGCTCGTTCCAATCGCTGTCCATGGCCCAGCAGGCCACGCTTGCCACGGTGGCGCCGTGGATCGCCGAAGCCCTGGTGGCGACGGCGATGGGCTTGTTCGCGGCCATTCCGGCGGTGATCTTCTACAACCGCCTGTCCGCGGAGTCATCGCGGATGCTTGGCAAGTACGAGGACTTTGCCGAGGAGTTCCACTCCATCTTGCACCGCAACCTGCAGGGCCGGCCCGACGCCGGCGCCGCTTGAGGGAGAGACGCCATGCTCGGACCCTTCAACCGCCGCGGCCGCAGCAAGCCCATGGGCGAAATCAACGTGGTGCCCTTCATCGATGTGATGCTGGTGCTGCTGGTGATCTTCATGATCACTGCGCCGATGCTCACACAAGGCGTGAAGGTGGAACTGCCCCAGGTGACCTCGGAGCCTATCGAGGATACCGAGAACAAGGACCCGATCATCGTCTCGGTAGATCGTGAGGGCGAGTATTTCATCTCGCTGGGCGGCGACGAGACCCAGGTCAGCCTGGAAGAGCTCAGTGATAGAGTGATCATCCTGCTGGAGCGGGAGCCCGGCACGCCCGTCATGGTGCGGGGCGATCGTAACGTGCCTTACGGGCAGGTGGTCACGCTGATGAGCACGCTGCAGGTGGCCGGTGTGGCGAATGTCGGCCTGATCTCCGAACCGCCCCCGTCCGACGGCTAGGAGAGGACATGGTGAAATCACATCGTGGCCCCCGGCGCGGACGCGTTGGTTACGGTCTGCCGACGGTACTGGCGATAGGGCTGCACCTGGGGCTGTTGATCCTGAGTGTGATCAAGTGGCCCTCCGGTGAGGTGGCGCCACCGAATAATGCCATCGTTCAGGCGACCCTGGTCAGCACGGAAACCCGCACCGATCAGGCCCAGCAGGCCGCCGAGGCACGCACTCGGGCCGCCGAGCGTGAAGCCGAAGAGGCGGCCAAGGCGGCCGCCGACGAGCAGGCGCGTCAGGAAGCCGAAGCTCAGGCCGAAGCCGAAGCTCAGGCCGAAGCCGAAGCTGAAGCCCAGGCCGAAGCCGAAGCCCAGGCCGAAGCTGAAGCCCAGGCCGAAGCCGCCGAACAGGCAGAACAGGAAGCCGAACGTCGCGCCGCCGAAGCCGAGGCCGCCGCCGAGGCAGCGGCCGAGCAGGAAGCCGAACGTCAGGAGGCGCAGGCCGAAGCCGAGCGCCAGCGTCAAGCGGAGGCCGAGCAGCGGCGCCAGCAGGAGGCCGAGCGTCAACGCCAGGCCGAAGCCGAAGCCCAGGCACGTGAAGAAGCGGCACAGCGCCAGCGTGAGGCCGAACAGGAGGCCGAACGCCAGGCAAAGCAAGAAGCCGAACGCCAGGCCCAAGAGCAAGCCGAAGCCGAGGCGGCGCGTGAAGCCCAGGAGGCAGCCGAGCAAGCAGCGCAGCGCCAGGCCGAAGCGGAAGCGGAAGCGGAGCGTAAGGCTCGCGAAGAGGCCGAGCGGCAAGCCAAGGAACAGGCCGAGCGCGAGGCCCGCGAGGAAGCCGAGAAGGCCATACAGCGCGCCATCGCCGGTGACACCGATGCGGTGTCCAACGCCGAACAGGGTAACGAGGCCGCCAACGGCTTTATTCAGTTGGTTCGGCGTGCGGTGGAGCAGGCCTGGGTGATTCCGCCCAACGTCGGCAACGGCACCACCGCCGAGGTGCAGGTTCGCCTCGGGCCCTCGGGGGAAGTGTTCGCCGTGACCATTGCGAGCTCCAGCGGTGACAGTGCTTTCGACAACTCCGCGATCCAGGCCGTGGAGGCCGCCGCGCCGTTCTCCGAACTGCGCGACCTTCCCAGCGGCGTGCAACGCGACTATCGTCAATTCAAACTACGATTCAGACCGGGAGACATTCGCTGATGAAAGCCTTGATGGGAACGTGGTTGGACATAACAGCGGGCGCGGCGGCCATCTCTGCGCTGCCGGCAGCGCGCAGAACGAGGCGGGGGGTGCGATGGATCGCCGCCCTGGTCATGCTGGTGACACCGCTCATGGCGGTGACTGCCCAGGCCGATCTGACCATCGATATCACTCGCGGCAATGAACGGGCGACGCCGATCGCGGTGGTGCCGTTCGGCGCCGAGCAGGGCAACCTGCCCGAGGATGTCGCTCAGGTGGTGGCCGACGACCTGGAGCGCAGTGGCTACTTCGAGCCACTGCCGCGCTCGGCCATGTTCGAGACGCCCACCAGCAGCGAGGAAGTCCGTTACGGGGATTGGCGCTCACTCGACACTCGCTACCTGGTCGTTGGTAACGTGAGCCAACAGGGCGGCCAGATGGAGATTCGTTTCGAGCTGCTCGACGTTAGTGGCGAGGCGCGCCTGATCGGCGAGATGGTGACCTCGACCGGCGGCGACCTGCGCCGGGCGGCGCACTACATCAGCGATCAGATCTTCGAGGAGATCACCGGGATTCGTGGTGCCTTCTCGACCCGGATCGCCTACATCACGTCTCAAGGGCTCGGAGACAGCACCCAGTATGGGCTCTACGTCGCCGATGCCGATGGTCGCAACAGCCAGCAGGTGCTGAACTCCGACGAGCCGATCATGTCGCCGGCCTGGTCGCCGGACGGTAACAAGCTGGCCTACGTGTCCTTCGAGACCGAGCGTCCGGCCATCTACGTCCAGAACGTGACCACGGGCCAGCGGGTCAAACTGACCGATTTCGAAGGGCTCAACAGCGCGCCGACCTGGTCGCCGGATGGCCGTCAGCTGGCCATGGCCCTGTCGCGTGATGGCCAGCCGGAGATCTATGTCATGGACGTCGGCTCACAAAACGTCCGGCGCCTGACCAACAGTTCCAGTATCGAGACCGAGCCCGCTTGGGCGCCGGATGGCCAGAGCCTGATCTACACCTCGGATCGGTCGGGCGGTCCGCAGATCTATCGCCAGAGCGTATCCGGCGGGGAGGCCAAGCGGCTGACCTATACCGGCAACTACAACGCCAGGGGACGCCTGTCACCCGATGGCAAGACCCTGTTTCTGATCCACCGCGGCAATAACGGCTACCAGGTGGCCAAGCAGGATCTGGACAGTGGCAGGCTGGTGGAAATCAGCGATGCTCAACAGGCGGAATCTCCCAGTGTCGCGCCCAATGGCACCATGGTAATCTTCGCCACCCAGCAGGGTAACACCGGGGTGCTGGGGGCGGTAACAGCGGATGGACGGGCCCAGTTCCGTCTTCCCGCCGCCCAGGGCGACGTGCGTGAACCCGCATGGTCTCCCTTCCTGAATTGATCGATTCGACACATTCCCATGACGCATCACGCAAGGAGTCACACGATGTTTCTCAAGCCCTACGCCCGCTCCCTGGCCATCGCCGCCTCTCTCGCCGTGCTGGCCGGTTGTTCCAGCACCGGCGGCACCCAGGACGGTAGCATGGATGGCACCGGCGGCATGGCCGGCGGCGCTGGCGTCGGTACCGGTACCGCCGGTAGCGGCCAGGCCGGCGGTACCGGCTACGGCGCCAACGGTGCTGGTCAGATGGCCGGCGAGCGTATCCCGGAAGTGCGCACCATCTACTTCAACTACGACAGCGACGCCATTCGTCCCGAGTTCGAGTCGGTGGTGAATTCCCACGCCCAGTACCTGAGCCAGAACCCCAACGCCAGCGTCGTGCTGCAGGGGCACACCGATGAGCGCGGTACCCGCGAATATAACCTCGCCCTCGGCGAGCGTCGTGCCGGCGCCGTGGAGCGTTTCCTCAGCCTCAAGGGCGTATCCCCGTCCCAGGTCGAGGTCGTCAGCTATGGTGAGGAACGCCCGGCGGCCCGTGGCAGTAACGAGGATGCCTTTGCGCAGAACCGTCGCGTGGTCTTTGCTTACTAAAGGCGGTTCGACCCAACGACGCGGGAGTTATCGATGAGACACAGTCTTAGACGACTGTGCGGCGCGGGAGCCTTGGTGCTCCCGCTGTCCGTCATGGTCACGCTACCGGCCCTGGCCCAGCAAACAACGGTCAGGGACTTGAGTGGTGGCAGCAGCTTCTACGATCAGACCGCGACCCGGGCGGAAGCCGGGGGCAGTCTGGCATTGTTCAATGAGGTCGAGCAGCACAAGCGAGAGCTGCGCGAACTGCGCGGGCAGATCGAGGAGTTGCGCTATCAGCTCGATCAGCTCAAGCAGCAGACTCGCCAGCAGTACATGGACCTGGATGGACGTCTGGCCAACATGTCCAGCCTGCCTCCTGCCCCTTCCACCGCGCAGGGGGCATCGGACACCAGCGACCAGGCCTCGTCGGGTGAGTCGTCGAGCCAGGCGTCGAACAGCGACAGCGATGCCGTGGACAGTGATGCGCGATCGGCCTACCAATCGGCGTTCGCCAAGGTGCAATCACGCGATTTCGACCAGGCGATCGGCGAGTTCGACGGCTTCGTCGAGCGCTACCCCGATAGCCCGCTGGCCGCCAACGCCTGGTATTGGCTCGGCGAGCTGCACTCTGCCCAGTCATCCTTTGCCGACTCCGAGTCCTCCTTTGCCCGTGTGCTGAGTGACTTCCCGGACAGTACCAAGGTGCCTGACGCGATGTACAAGCTTGGCCTGCTCAAGGCTCGTCAGGGCGATGAGGATGAGGGCAGGGCGCTGCTGCGCTCGCTCAAGGAAGACTATCCGGACAGCAACGCCGCCGCCTTGGCCGACGATTACCTGCGCCAGTCAGGCGCTTGATCCAGGGGGCATTCCATGAGCAGCTGCAAGTTTGACTATCAGGCACCGGCCGAGCTGTTGAAGGACCGCATCGTCCTGGTGACCGGGGCGGGTGATGGCATCGGCCGCACCGCGGCGATCACCTACGCTCGCCATGGGGCCACCGTGATCCTGCTCGGTCGTACCATCGCCAAGCTCGAGAAGGTCTACGACGAGATCGAGGCGGCAGGGGGGCCTCAACCGGCGATCTTTCCGCTGAACTTCGAAGGCGCCACGTTGAAGGATTATCATGACATGGCCGAGGCGCTCGACAAGGAGTTCGGGCGTCTCGATGGTATCCTTCACAATGCCGGCCTGCTCGGGCGGATCACCCCGTTCGAACAGTACAACCCGGAGCTGTGGGAACAGGTCATGCAGGTCAATATCAACGGCCCCATCTGGATGACCCAGGCGCTGTTGCCGTTGCTGACCCAATCCCGTGACGCCTCGGTGATCCTGACCTCGTCGAGTGTCGGGCGCAAGGGTCGAGCCTACTGGGGAGCCTACTCGGTGTCCAAGTTTGCCACCGAAGGGTTCATGGAGGTGCTGGCCGACGAGGTGGAGCACCTGGGGACACTGCGGGTCAATACCCTCAATCCCGGTGGTACACGTACGGCGATGCGCAAGACGGCCTATCCCGGCGAAGACCCCATGGCATTGCCCACCGCCGACGACATCATGCCGACGTACCTGTGGCTGATGGGAGCGGACAGCAAAGGCCACAACGGACAGCGTTTCGATGCCCAGCCGGCCAAGTCCTGACAGCAGTCTGCGGCGGGAAGGACCGGGCGCTGGGGTACCGTAGAGGTGACCGCAGAAGTGACCGCGCAGAAGTGGCAGCAGAGGTAACGTAGCTCAGCGGCAACAGAGAAGGAACAGAAACGGCGTTGTTCCACCATGCCCGTCATCGCGTCTTGCACCGGCGTATGGTCGGCCCGCACGGCGTCACCAGCAGCGCGCAGCGCCGCTGGTGACGCCGTGCGGGCCGTGGCGACGGCTGGCGTCGTCAGGCCCCCGTCGTGAGGCCCCAGGCGCTAGAGGCTGCTGCGCACCGACCAGAGTTCGGGAAAGAACTGAAGATCCAGCGCCTTGACGAGGTACTTGACCCCCGCCGTGCCGCCGGTACCGCGACGGTAGCCGATGATTCTCTCGACGGTCTTCATGTGACTGAAGCGCCACTTCTGGAAGTTGTACTCCAGGTCCAGGAGCTTTTCGGCCAGCTCATAGAGGTCCCAGTGGCTGGCGGTGTCCCGATAGATCGTCGCCCAGGCCTTCTCGACCTCGTCAGAGGCCACATAGGGATGTGCCCAGTTTCGCTCGGTGACGTCGCTGGCGATGGCAAAGCCACGTCGCCTGAGCAGGCCAAGGGTGATGTCATAGATGCTCGGTTCATTCAGCACCTGGGCCAGGCGATCGTAGTGCTGCGGATGCCCGCGATGGGCATCGATCATCTTCGCGTTCTTGTTGCCGAGCAGAAACTCCAGCTCCCGATACTGGTAGGATTGAAAGCCCGAACTCTGGCCGAGGGAATCGCGAAAACTCATGTAGTCCGAGGGGGTGAGGGTCACCAGTACCTCCCACGCCTTGATCAGCTGCTCTTGAATTCGCGCGACCCTGGTCAGCATCTTGAACGCCGGGCGCAGGTTGTCGTCACGAATGTGGGCCGCCGCCCCATGCGCTTCGTGCAGACACAGCTTGATCCACAGCTCCGACGTCTGGTGAATGACGATAAAGAGCATCTCGTCATGTTCGCTGGACCGCGGTTGCTGGCAGCCCAGCAGGGCATCGAGGTCCAGGTACTGACCATAGCTAAGGTCCTGCTCCCAGTGCACCGACTCGTTGGCCAGGTCGACCTGGCCTGGCTGGGGTGTTGTGTCGGTCATGGCGGATGCCTCCAAGCCTTGATGATGTCCAGTGACGGGCTATGGCGTCAGCGTCAGCGCCGCCACCAGCGCCTGCGTGTCGTCGAACCACAGGTCCGCCGGCCATGCCCGATAGTCGTCCTCGTCGGCGATGTAGCCATAGCCCACGGCGATCGCCTGCATGCCGGCGGCCTTGGCCGCCTGGATGTCGCGCAGGTGGTCGCCAATGTACCAGCATGACGCGCTGCTCACCTGGAGTTGCCGGGCCGCCTCCCAGAGTGGCTCAGGGTGAGGTTTCTTGACCGGCAGGTCGTCAGCGCACAGCAGCACGCCGGGGGTCAGGCCCAGGGCGTCGATCAGAGGGGCCGCGTAGGCGCGAGGCTTGTTGGTGACGATGCCCCAGGGCAATCCGGCGGCGACCCAGGCGTCTATCAGCTCATCCAGCGGCGCAAACACGCAGCTATCGATGGCCACCGCCGCACCGTAGGCATCGAGTAGACGCTGGCGGGCCTCGGCGTGGCGAGGGTGGTCCTTGCCCCAGCCCAGCGCCAGTTCGACCAGGGCGCTGCCGCCATTGGAGACCTGGGCGCGAATGACCGGGTAAGGCAGCTCGGGTAGCTCGTGGTACCGACGCAGGCTATTGGTGGCGCGTGCCAGGTCTGGCGCGGTGTCCACCAGGGTGCCGTCGAGGTCGAACAGCAAGGCTCCGGGCAATGCCGGGTGGCGGGCCGTTGTCGTCTCGTGGGTGCGGGTCATGGTGCTTCCTTCCGGCAATGCATCAGGTAGTTGACCGACACATCGGTCGCCGACAGCCGGAAACGGCGTGTCAGCGGCTGGTAGGTCAAGCCACTCTGCTCGCACACCGTCAGTCCCGCATCACGGCACCACCGTGCCAGCTCCGAAGGACGGATGAAACGGGCGTAGTCGTGGGTGCCGCGGGGAACGAGGTTCAGCACGTACTCGGCGCCGAGAATCGCCAGGGCGTAGGCCTTGGGATTACGGTTGATGGTGGAAAGGACCAGGTGGCCGCCGGGCTTCACCAGGCGCTGGCAGGCGCGCACCACGGCCTCGGGGTCCGGTACGTGCTCCAGCATCTCCAGGCAGGTCACCACATCGAAGCGCTGCGGCGCCTCCTCGGCCATCTGTTCGACGCTGATCCAGCGATACTCAAGCTCGACGCCGGTCTCCTCGGCGTGGCGTCGACCCGCTTCCAGGGCGGCCTCGGAAAGGTCGATGCCGGTGACGTTGGCCCCGCGGCGGGCCATGGCCTCAGACAGAATGCCACCGCCACAGCCCACATCGAGAACGCGCCGGCCGGCTAGGCCGACACGAGCGTCGATGAAGTCCAGGCGCAACGGGTTGATCTCATGCAGGGGCTTGAAGTCGCCTTCGGTATCCCACCAGCGATCGGCAAGTGCCGAGAACTTGTCGATTTCGTTGGGGTCAACGTTTCCAGTGTGCACGTTTGATAGCGTCATCGGTGTCTCCATGACAGGCCGGGCCAGAGTGCCAGGCCGGGTCGAGTTCGGTAATATGCGATATTCTACGCAATCCGCTGGCCGGATTCCCATGACGACGAAGTGCATGGCCTAGGTTTCGACACATTCATCGAAAAGAAAAGGAAGGATTCCATGATTCGCAAGGCCGTTCTGCCGGTTGCCGGCTTCGGGACACGCTGCCTGCCGGCGTCCAAGGCGATCCCCAAGGAAATGATCACCATCGTTGATCGGCCCGTGATCCAGTACGTGGTTCAGGAGGCCGTCGCCGCCGGGATTCGTGACATCGTGCTGGTGACCCACGGCACCAAGACGGCGATCGAGAATCACTTCGACAAGCACTTCGAACTTGAAGCCGGCCTCGAAGCCAAAGGCAAGACCGAGTTGCTCGAGGAGCTGCGCTCCATCGTGCCCGCCGACGTCAATATCATCAGCGTGCGACAACCGGAGCCGTTAGGGCTGGGGCACGCCGTGCTCTGCGCGCGCCCGGTAATCGGTGACAACGAGCCTTTCGCGGTGCTGTTGCCAGATGTCCTGGTCGATGACGACGGTCTGTCACGCAATGACCTGGCCGGCATGATCGCGGCGTTCGAGTCGAGCGGACGCTCGCAGATCATGGTCGAGGAAGTGCCCGCAGAGCTGGTCTACAAGTACGGTATCGTGGCCCCCAAAGGCGCAGCACCAGCGCCTGGCAGCAGCGGTGAGCTTGAGGGCCTGGTTGAGAAGCCCGCGGTGGAAGAGGCACCGTCCAACTTGTCGGTCATCGGTCGTTATCTGCTGCCGGGCAGTATCTTTCCGATGCTTGCCGAGACGCCGCCCGGCGCCGGCAACGAGATCCAGCTCACCGACGCCATCGAGCGGCTGCGTCGCGAACAGGGCGTCAATGCCTACCGCATGCAGGGCAAGACCTATGACTGTGGTCATCAGTTAGGCTACCTTGAGGCTATTCTCGCCTACGGTCGCCGCCACCCGCGCTACGGCAGGGGCTTCATCGAACTCGTCAAGCGTTACGCCGCAGAGGATTAACACCATGCGCGTGGTTATACATGGAAGTGAACTGTCCGCCGCCACTGCGGCAGCGGCCTTGTCCTGGGTGGGACATCAGGTCTGCTGGCAGCCGATCGGCGGCGACTGGGAAGGACTGAAGGACAGCGATTGGTTGAGCCGGGAGCCGCTGGTCGCACAGCGCATCGAGGAGGGCATCGCCAGCGGGCACCTGCGCATCGACGATGCTGCCTGTGCCGACAGCGTCGACGTGGTGTGGCTGGCCCTGTCGCCAGACCAGCGTGATGAGGCCCACCGCATCGTGATTGCGGCGGCATCCCAGATCAGTCCCACGGGCGTGGTGGTCAACAATGCGACCTTCCCGGTCGGGGAGACCGAGCGGCTCGAGGGGTTGATCGCCGATCTCGGGGTAGTGGCCGTCGCCTTGCCCGATACCCTGGAAGAGGGCCGCGCCTGGGAAACCTTTACCCGGGCCAGGCGCTGGCTGCTGGGGTGCGACAGCGATCATGGCGAAGCGCTGGTGCGTGAGCTGATGCGGGCCTTCAACCGCCGCCACGAGGTGTTTCAGCGCATGCCGCGGCGAGCCGCCGAGCTGACCAAGCTCGCCATCAACGGTATGCTGGCCACGCGCATCAGCTACATGAACGAGATGGCCGGGCTTGCCGACTCCCTCGGCGTCGATGTCGAGTTCGTCCGCCAGGGCATGGGCGCCGATCCGCGGATCGGCTATGAGTATCTCTATCCCGGGTGCGGGTTCGGCGGCCCCAACTTTAGCCGTGACCTGGTTGGGCTGGCCGATGTGCAGTCCGCCAGCGGGCGTCATTCCGAGTTGCTCGATCAGGTACTCGAGATCAACGAGCACAAGAAAGAAACGTTGTTCCGCAAGTTATGGGCGCATTTCCATGGTCGCCTCGAGGGACGCCGAGTGGCGATCTGGGGGGCCGCCTTCAAGCCAGGTACGGCGCGAATCGACCAGGCGCCGGTGCTGACCTTGCTGAGAGCACTGTGGGCCCAGGGGGTGCACGTCTGCCTGCACGATCCCGCGGCGCTGCCCGCGGTGCGCGCGGCGGTCGGCGACCACCCTTTGTTGAGTCTGTATGACGACGATCCCATGGAGGCCTGTGAGGGGGTCGACGCCTTGATGCTGGTGACCGAGTGGAAGACCTACTGGAATCCTGACTGGGCTGGGCTCCGCGATAAGCTTTCCGAACGTCTGGTGCTGGATGGTCGTAACATCTACGCCCCCGAATATGTGGCCTCTCAAGGCCTGCATTACCGCGGTATCGGGCGACGTGCCGACCCGGCTGCCTAGGATGGCTGCCTAGGATAGGTCCTGCCGTGGCGCTCGTCGCCGCTGGCAGTTCAGCAAAAAATGCGGCCCCGATGAGGGGCCGTTTTTTTGCACCGGTGGCTCACCGTCATCGTCGCGATCGGCGATTAGCGGAAATTCTGGGCCACGAAATCCCAGTTGATGATGTGCCAGAGGTTGTCGAGGTACTTGGCCCGTGCGTTGCGATAGTCAATGTAGTAAGCGTGCTCCCACACATCGACGGTCAGCAGCGGCGTCTGGCTGCCGCCAATCGGCGTGTCGGCGTTATCGGTGTTGATGATCGCGATACCCCCGTCATCGGTCTTCACAAGCCACGTCCAGCCGGCCCCGAAGTTGGCCATCGCCTGGGTGTTGAATGCCTCCTTGAAGGCGGCAAACGACCCGAAGGCAGCGCTGATCGCCTCACCGAGTGCACCGCCGGGTTCGCCGCCGCCGTGGGGCGAGAGACAGTGCCAGTAGAAGGTATGGTTCCACACCTGGGCCGCCTGGTTGAACAGGCTTCCCGTGGAGCTGGCGATGATCTCTTCCAGGGACTTGCCATCGTCATCCGTCCCTTGAATCAAGGCATTGAGCCTGGTGACGTAGGCGTAATGATGCTTGGCGTAGTGGTAGTCCAACGTCTCTGCAGAGATGTAGGGCTCCAGCGCGTTCCTTTCATAGGGCAATGCAGGAAGCTCGAAGGGCATGGGCTTCTCCTCGGTGGTGGCGGGCACGGCGGTCGATCCGTCTGCACGGGCCGAGAAGCTCGACCTGGCAAGCCCGGCATGACATCGTTGGACGCTGTCCGTGCGATTGGGTGGCAAAAAACCTTACACTATCAGGAAGCTGACGCCTCGGTGCATGCTGTGGGCATCATACCATCCGGTCGCTAGGGCGTAACTTGCCCCCAATGATGCCGACCGTTCATCCCCCAATATCCATCGTCGATGAACCAAGGAGATCGCCCATGGCTCAGCCACCGGACAACGGCCCCAGCGCACGCCCCATCGTGCCGGATCCGGGTGACAGCCTGTCGGGTGGGCGGCGGCGCTATCCGCCGCCGCCCAGGGTATGGCCGCTATGGTTACTAATTGTTGTGCTGATGGGCGTCATGGCTGGGGGGGGGTATCTGGCCTGGCAGGAGCGTGAGCGGTTTCAGCAGCAAGTGAGCGAGCTGCGCGGTGAGCTTTCCAATGTTCATGCCCGCTTTGACACCGAGCAGGGCCAGGGTGACGTCTTGGGTGACATTCAGCGCCAGCTCAAGGCCCTGGACCAAGGCGATCGCTCGCTTGCAGCACAACTCCAGGCGCTCGATGAGCGCCTGGGCGGAGAGCTCGCCGAGACGGCGGAGACTGTGCAGCAGCGACGCTATCAGATGGAGCAAGAGTGGCAGGACGAGCGCCATGAACTCGATGAACGGCTGGGCGCTCTGATGGATACCCTGTCCGCCACGCGCACCTCCTTGACTGCCGTCGAGCAGACCGGCGACAACGCCCGAGATGCGCTGGCATCACGCCTGGCACGCCAGGACGATGCCCGGGAAGCCTTCGCCGGACGCCTGGCGTCGCTGACGACTCGTGTCGACGAGGTCGTAACGCGTCTCGACAGTCGCCTCAGCCAGTTGACACCGCGGCTAGAAACCTTCGAGCAGACGCTTGATTCGCTCAATGATGACGTTGAAGCCGTGGCCCAATCGGGAGAAGATGGGCGCGAACGGCTCGCCGCTCTGACCGAGCGGGCCGACAGGCTGGCGGCGGAGGTGACCGACCTGCGCCAGTCCCAGCTTGCCCTCAGCGCCCAGATTGAGGCGCTCCGTTGAGCCGTTATGATCGTTGGGATAGCAAGGATATGCAGACACGTTTGCCGGGGTGGCAGGGACCAGGGGGTCGGACGTATAGCGACGTGGCGATCGTGGCGAAGTGTCGGCCTGCCTTCGAGCGCTGTCATGTGCTGCGCTTCGCTGGCTGCAGCCTGTTCGTCGGCATGCTCGGCCAAGCGTCGGTCGCCGTCGCGCTGGATGCTACCGTCGAGGGCGTGGACGGTGAGATCGCCGACAATATCGAGGTGTATCTGGAGGGCCTCGATGGCAAGGAGTATGGCACCGACCGCCTGCGCGCCGAGGTCGCTCGGCTGACCCAGGAAGCCACTCGCGTGTTCGGCTACTATGAGCCGCTTTTGGACATCAGCTTCGACGACCCTGAAAATCCCGACGACGTCTTCATCCGCGTCGACAAGGGCGAAGCGGTGAAGATCGAGGTCCTGGATATCACCCTCGATGGCGAAGCCGCCGAGGACGAGCCCTTTCGGCTCGCCGTCGATGCCTACCCGCAGCAGGAAGGCGACATCCTGCTGCACGCCCCCTATGACAGTCTCAAAGGCAAGCTGTCCGGTCTGACCCTGGAGCGCGGCTACTTCGACTGGAACTGGACAGATACGCGCATGGAAGTGCGCCCCTGGGCCAACAGTGCGCGCATCTATCTAGGCCTCGACAGTGGTCCTCGCTATCACTACGGCAATGTGTCCATTTCCGGCAGTCACATCGTCGAGGAGCGCCTGCGCAACCTGATGCCCTTCGAGGCAGGCGATCCTTACCTCGCCAGCGATGTGGCCGAGTACAATAACGAACTCGGCAAGACCGAGTGGTTCAAGTCGATCAGTGTCAGGCCACGCCTGGATCGTCAGAAGGGCGCCTTGGCGCTGCCAGAGCAGGATAGTTGGTGGTACGCCGTCGACACGCCTGGTATCGATGCGCCCTACACCGGGCCCCGAGTCACTCGCCAGGCGCTGGCCAGCGCCCTGGCCCTGAACCCGCCGGACTACCCCAGCATGCCTATCGATGTGGTGGTCACGCCCGCAGACCGCCATCAGTTCGAAGCGGGTATCGGTTTTGCCACCGACGTCGGCCCGCGTCTGCAGTTCTCCTGGGAGCAGCCGTGGATCAATCGTTGGGGCCATAGCCTCGACCATCAGCTTTACCTGTCCGCGCCGGACCAGCAGTTCAGTGGCACCTATAACATGCCGCTCGACGACCCACTGCGCGATAGCTATCGCCTGCAGTACGGCCTGCGTAACCAGGACATCGAGGACACCGAAAGCTTCGAGAGCACCGTGGACTTTGGCCGCCGCTGGCTGTTCGACAACGACTGGGAGCAGATCGTCTACCTGCGTGCGACCTACGAAGACTTCACCCAGGCCGACGAATCCAACCAGGTGCTGCTGCTCTACCCCGGGGTGCAATGGAGCCGTACGCGCACCCGCAATCCTCAGTTTCCGACCTGGGGCGACCGTCAAAGCCTCAACTTGCAGTACTCGAGTGAATCCTGGGGCTCGGACGCCGAATTTTTCCGCATGACCGGCGACACGGCCTGGATTCGCAAGCTCGGTGACGATAACCGTTTCATCGGCCGACTCGGGGTCGGCGTCATCGAGACCAGCGATTTCGAGGATATTCCGCCGTCCCTGAGGTTCTTCACCGGTGGTGACACCAGTGTGCGCGGTTACAGCTACGAGACCTTGTCACCCGAGGACGAGGACGGCCAGTTGACCGGTGGCCAGAACGAGTTCACCGCCAGCGTCGAAGCTCAGCGTCGTATCACCGGCAAGTGGTGGGGCGCAGCCTTCGTCGACGCCGGCGACGCCTTCGACGAGTGGTGGCCGAGCGAACTCAACAAGAGTGCCGGCCTTGGCGTGCGCTGGATCTCGCCGGTCGGGCCGATCCGCTTCGACGTTGCGCATCCCTTCGACGACGAGGACGACAACTACCGACTCCATTTCGCCATCGGCCCCGAATTCTGACGATGCCTTCGATCGCCGCCGCGAGCCGAGGTGGGTTGCTTGAGAAGCCTGGCGCCGCGCCGGTTTCTCGCGAGCTCCATCTGACGAGCCCCCGACTGGCGAAAGCGCTGATATTGAGAGCCCTTCTATTGAGAGCCCTTCCATGAAGAAAGGACGCACGATCTGGGCCCTGACCCGGCTGTTCATTTTATTGCCGCTGTGGCTGCTCGGCTTGGTCCTGCTGCTGGCAGGACTGGTGCTGAGTCCCTGGGGTACGCGAATGGCATTGGACCAGGGCCAGAACATGGGGTTGCTCGAGTATGACAGTGTCCAGGGCGCACTGCTGGACGACTTCGACCTCACCGGCTTCCGCCTGGAACTCGGTGGCCTTCGCGTCTCGGTGGACGACTTGGCGTTGTCCTGGGCAGAAGACTGCGTGTTGAAGGGACGCCTGTGCCTGGATTACCTGCGTGTGTCCGGCACCGATGTTCGGCTCGGGGAGAGCGGGGCGCCGGCGGAGCCGGTAGCCGAGGAGCCCGCGGCCGAGCCTGGTGGCCCGCTGTCGCTGCCGTTTCCGGTCGAAATACGCGAACTCGCGGTCAGCGATGTCACGGTACACCTGGCCGACGGTGCCGAGCTGTACTGGGAGCGCTTCACCACCGGAGCCGTTGCCGAGGGCGACACCCTGAGCGTGGCGCCGACTCGCCTTGCCGGCCTGCGCTTGACATTGCCGCTCACGCCCGGTGCCATGCTGGCCTTGAGCGGTGCCGAACACGAAGGCCCGGTGATGATCGCCGATGCCATCGATGCGGCCATCGCCGTGCGCTCGCCGCTGCCGAGCGAGGCCGCCGCGCAGCTCGAGGGGTTGGCGGCCAAGCCTCTCGATGAGCGCCCGCGGATCGAACTGCCAGACGTCACGCTGCCATTGGCGGTGGAAGTGCCGGAGCTGGTGATCGAGGACGCCGCGGTGGACGGAGCCTTCGAATACGGTGTCGAACGCCTCGACCTGAGTCTCAACGCCCGCGGCCAGGAGGTCACCATCGAGCCGCTGGCGGTGGCAACGGTCGATGCCAACGCCGAGTTGCAGGCCGAGGTCACGCTTAGCGGCGACTATCCTCTGACCGCCAACTTTGCCGCGGACCTTTTTCTGCCCGAGCGTTTCCCGGCATTGAGCGGCGAGCGCGTCGAGTTGGCCTTGGCGGGTAGTCTGGCGGAGCTTGGCGTCGACCTGACCACCAGTGGTCCCATCGAGACGCGGCTGGTCGCTGAACTCGATGCCCTGGATCCGACGCTGCCCTTCACCGCCAGCTTCCAGAGCCCGCGCCTGCAATGGCCGCTGCCCGGCATGGCGACAGCGCCGGAACAGCCCCCGGGCAGCGAGCAAGAAGACCAGGTGCCTGCCGAAGAACAGACCGATGAACAGGCCATGGCGGAGGCGTCTGGCGGTGAGCCGCCGTGGGTCGTTACCGATATCGACCTCAATGCCAGCGGCTCGCTGATGGATTATCAGACTCGCCTGGCGCTGACCGCCGAAGGGCCAAGCTTACCGCCAACCGAGCTGGCTCTCGAAGGCAGCGGTGATCTTCAGCACTACCGCTGGGCGCCGCTGGCGGTGACCACCGACGCCGGCAGCCTGTCCACCGAAGGCCAGGTGCGCTGGTCCGATGGGCTCGCACTCGATGCCACCCTGACACTCGACGACGTCAATCCCGAGCCCTTTGTCGAAGGACTATCCGGCAGTCTGAGTGGTAACGCCGAAGTCTCGTTCGTACAAGACGGCGACGGTTGGCGCCTCGACGTGCCGGCGCTCGATATCGCCGGCAGTCTCGATGACCGCCCACTGTCGCTGGAAGCACGGCTTAGCGGTGACAGCGCCATGCGCTGGGACATCGAGACGCTGGATTTCCGCCAGGGTGAGAATCGTATTCAACTCACTGGCCAGGTCAGCGAGACCCGGCTGGATGTCGATGGTGAACTGGACTTGCCGGCCATGGCCAGCCTCTATCCGGGCCTGGCCGGTCGCCTAAGTGGTGATATCAAGGCCAGCGGTAGCTTGAAGGCGCCGCAGCTGGACTTGGCCCTCGACGGTAGCGGCGTCGCCTTTGGCGAGAACCGGGTCGGTGAGTTGACGCTGGCCGGGCGGGTGGCCGGTATCGAGGATCCCGAACTCGATATCGGCCTTAAGGCCCGCGACGTCGAGGCCGGTGGCCAACGCTTCGCCGATATCGCCTTGGACCTCACCGGCAGGCTGTCGCAGCACCGGCTGGAGCTGTCGGTGATCGGCAGCGAGGCCGGCCCCCTCAACAAGCTGGTGGTCGCCCTCGACGGCGCGATGAACTCGGCGCGGGACCGCTACCAGGGGACGCTATCACCGCTCGAGGTCGAACTTCCTCAGGGGCGTCTGAGCCTCGATGATCCGCTGTCGTTCGAGGCCGATCTGGCGACGTCTGCGGTTACCGTAGAACCGTTCTGCCTGCGACGCGAACAGGGAGGCGCGGTGTGCTCCACCGACACCCTGAGTGCCTCGGCGGACAAGGGCAGCGCAAGCCTCGAGGTGCGCGAACTGCCGATGGATCTGGTCAATGCGTCCCTGCCCGAGGGCTGGCGGATCGAAGGTGACACTCAGGCCAGCGTGACCGCAGGCTGGTCTGCCGGGGGCAGCCGTTGGCAGGCCCAGGCCGAGCTCGGCAGTGAAGTGCGCGTCACCGGTCAGGACGCCTACGGCAACGCCTGGTCGGTGCCGGCCACCAGCCTGTCGCTGCAACTGGATGCCAGTGAAGCGCGGATAGATCTCGACGTGGCACTCGGGCTCGCCGACAGCGGCGACCTGACTCTGGACCTCACCGTGCAGGATCCGATCGGCGCGGGAGGACTCGACGGTCGCTTGACCATCGATGACGTGCGGCTGTCGCCTTATCGCCCGCTGGCCGGTGGTATCGACGAGCTCAAGGGCGGCCTCAACGGCGAGATCCGCATCCAGGGCAATCGTGAAGCCCCTAACCTGAGCGGGGATATCACCCTGTCGGGGCTGAACGTCAAGGGCGCTGGTGTGCCCCTCGTGGTGACCGACGGTCGCGTCGATATCTCCTTGAACGGTAGCAGCGCGGACATTTCCGGTTACATCGACGCCGAGGAAGGCCGCCTGAACATCAATGGTGATGCCGCCTGGCCGGGGGGGAGCTGGGAAGCCAACGTGGCGTTATCGGCGGTGCAGGATCCGCTGCTCGCCAGCATGCCGGCGTTCGGGCGGTTGAAACTGGCACCGGATCTGACCATCTCGGCCAATCCGAACCGGCTACGGGTGCGCGGAGAAGTGCGCATCCCCTGGGCCAGGCTCGAGGTCGGTAAAGTGCCGCCGTCGGCGGTGTCACCGAGCGGTGATGAGATCATCATCACCCGGGAACAGGACGAAGAGGCACGCGAGGCCGAACGGCTGGCGGCGGAGGAGCTGCCTGGCGAGTCGACCGCCGAGGCCATGGCTCAGGCCGGCATGGCCATCGATATCAAGATTCGCCTGCTCCTCGGGCCAGACATGCGCCTCGAGGCGTACGGACTCGAAACCGAACTTGAGGGCGATCTGGAAGTGCGTCAGGCCGATGGTCCGCTGCAACTGTTCGGCGACGTCAACCTGGTCGATGGCCGCTTCCGTGCCTACGGTCAGGACCTGCAGATTCGCGAGGGCAAGCTGGTGTTTGGCGGCCCACCGAGCCAGCCGTTGCTCGACTTCGAAGCGATCCGCAATCCGGCGAGTACGGCCGATGGTGTGGTCGCGGGCTTGCGCGTTACCGGGCTTGCGGCACAGCCGGATCTTGAGATCTTCTCCGAGCCGTCGATGGATGAATCTCGCGCACTGTCCTACGTTCTGCGCGGCCAGGCCCCCGAGGATGGCGGCTCCAGCGGGGCACTGACATCGGCCCTGATCGGGCTGACGCTCGGCAAGACCGGCGGGGCGGTGGGCTCCATGGGTGAAGCCTTCGGCATTCAGGACCTGAGCCTGGATACCTCTGGCGCCGGTGAGGATAGCCAGGTGGTGGTCAGCGGCAAACTGACCGACCGGCTCGAGGTCGGCTACGGCGTCGGGGTGTTCTCGCCGATTGCCGAGCTGACGCTGACCTACCAGTTGTGGCGCAGCCTGTATCTGGAAGCGGTATCGGGGACGGCCCAGGCCGTCGATCTGATCTACACTTGGAGCCTGCCGGGCAATCCGCCGGACCTGTCGGACCCCTGAGGCATCACCCGACGGAGTAACAGACGGCCGGTCCCAGAGCATTCTGGGGCCGGCCGTCGTCGTTGGTCTTGGCATTACAACCTGTTACGTGCCAGGCCCCGGCGCAGATCCATCGCAGACCCATCGCAGACCCATCGCAGACCCATAGGCCGCGTGAACGGATATGACAGCGTGAATGAGTGAGCTAGTTCGGTTGGTCGCGCCTTGACACCTGTCTCGCGCGTTCGACAACGAGGCAAGAGCCAGGGAGTGGCGGACACGCACAGCGTAGCGGGCGAATGCACGGGGGGCAGTCAGTGCAAAGCGTGGCGGCCGAATGCACGGGGTGAGGTCAGGCTAGCGTGTTGGGGGCGTCGCCTGCGCAGCCCTTGTGTTCACTCAGGGGCTCTCGGGTTGCGGGAATGCTGGACCGCCAAGCTCGTCCCGCCACGTCTTGAGCTGGTCACCGACACGCCGCCCAAGCCATGGCTCGAGGCGAGAGCCGCGCCGTTCCATGAAGCCGACGTGGCCGCCATTGCGTGCGACTTCCATGTGCAAGAGTGAAGAGCGTTCGGGAAAACGGTCGATGATGTCCGCCGGCATGAACGGGTCGTCGGCGGCGTGCAGGAGCAAGGTAGGAACACGGATATTGCCCAGCACCGGACCGCTGGACGCTTTGGCGTAGTAGTCGGCGGCGTCCTTGAATCCATGTAACGGCGCGGTGACCACGTCGTCGTAGTCACGCAGGCGCTTGAGCCTGGAAACGGTTCGCGCATCGACTGTCAGTGGCAGTTCGCCGCACTTTAATCGCTCGACGACCTTGCGTTTGAGTGAACCGAGCAGGTGCCGTTCATAGACTCGGGAGAAGCCCTGACCGAGGCGCTCGGCGCAGGCGGCGAGATCCAGCGGGGCGCTGATGGCGATGGCGCCGGATAGGCCCAGCGCATCGACCTCGGGTTCGGCGACGAGCTTGAGCAGCATGTTGCCGCCGAGGGAGACGCCGCAGGCGAATCGCGGCGCCTCGGGGTAGCGCTCCAGCAGCGCCTCGAACAACACGCGGGCATCGCCGGTATCGCCGCTGTGATAGGCCCGAGGACGCCGGTTTGGACGCGCGCCGCAGCCACGAAAGTGCATCAGTAGCGCCCGGTAACCCATGTCCTTGGCGGCACCGAGCAGGTCCCGGGCATAGGGCGAAGCGATGCTGCCTTCGAGGCCGTGAAAGAGGACGAAGAGGGGGGCCGTGGGCGACGGTGGCTCCGGAGTCACCCAGGAAAGCTCCACTTCGTCGCCGTCCGGCAGGTCGAACCATTCACTGCGCCAGCCCAGGGTGCGCGGTCGCAGCAGGCGTGGCGTCAGCGTCTGCAGGTGCGGGTTAGCGAGCCAGCGAGCCGGTCGAAAGCTTGCCAAGGCGATAGCGGGGGCTGGCGAAGGTACTGGTGACGTCATCCTGACTCCTGTTGCCGGCCGCGAATCTGGTGCCATAGGGGGTCGGTGGCGGTGCGCCTTGTGGTCAGGTGGCGATACAGGCGTATCTCGAATTCCACCGTCCAACGTGGCCCCCCCGCGTTGGCCAGGGCCCCTGATGCCAGCGCCCCGCCCAGGGTGCGCTCGGGGAGCCAGCCGAGGCCGTAACCGAGGCTGACCAGTTCGCGGATGTTGCCGCTCTGGACGCTCTCGTTGAGCACCGTCAGGGTGGGGCTATCGCCCAGGCGGTCCAATTGGGCGCGTATGGCAGCATCGATCATGCCGCGCGGATGGTAGCCGATCAATGGCAGCTTGGCGCCACGGCCGAGTTCCAGCGAAAAGCGTGGAAAGCCGGCCGAATCCGGCAGTGACACGGGAATGAAGCGTTCTCGCCCGACGACCAGGTAGTCGGTTTCCTCATTGGCGAGTTCCAACGGGCTTCCGGTGGTCGGCCAGTAGCACAGCGCCAGGTCGACTTCGCCGGAGGCCAGGCCCTGAAAATAGTCGCCGACCAGCCAGGCGGTAGCCCGCAGGTACGGCGTGAGGGGGGGCGGTTGCGTCCAGCCCGCCAGCCAACTCGGTAGAAATTCGGCCAGCAGGCTCTGGGGGGCGCCGAGGCGCAGCTGGCCAGCTTGTTCCTCGGCCATCTGCGCCAGGCGCTGGCGGGTGACTTCTACCCGGCGAGTGACGTCGTGGCACATGGCGTGGAAGGCCTCGCCGGCCGGGGTCAACGATAACGGCAGGGTCTGCCGATTGATCAGGATCGTGCCCATCTCCTCTTCGAGAAGCTTGATGCGTCGCGAAAAGGTCGGCTGGGTGACATTCTGCTCCTCGGCGGCCCGGGAGAAATGCCGAGTGCGTGCCAGTGCCAGAAAATCTTCCAGCCAGCGTATTTCCATGGAGGGTTCACCTGTCCTGCGTAGTCTCATTGTGCCAGATCGCGGCCCTCCCCGTCGCAGGAGAGCGGCAGGGTGCGTGACGGGGGACAGGGTTAGCTGAGTCGGCCCTCCTCGACGCCATGGCAGGCCACCTGACTGCCATCGTCGCTGGCGATCAGCGAGGGAACCTCCTGGCGGCAACGCTCGTTGGCGTGGGGACAGCGACCGTGGAAGACGCAACCCGAGGGCAGGTTGACCGGCGTTGGCACTTCGCCTTCCAGGCGCAGGTGCTGTGGGCGGTCGTCCTCGAGGCGCGGAATCGCCGACATCAAGGCCTGGGTATAGGGATGACGAGGACGGGAGAACAGGGTCGCCGTGGGGGCGACTTCACACACTCTCCCCAGGTACATGACCGCGACACGGGTCCCGAAGTGTTCCACCACGGCGAGATCATGGGTGATGAACAAATACGTTAGATTACGTTGCTGCTGGGCCTCCATCAGCAGGTTCAATACCTGCGCCTGGATCGATACGTCCAGCGCCGAGATGGGCTCATCGGCGACGATGAACTCCGGGTCCACGGCAAGCGCCCGGGCGATGGCGATGCGCTGTCGCTGTCCGCCGGAGAATTCGTGGCCGTAGCGCACCCCCCAGTCCGGCGCGATGCCGACGGATGTCATGACCTCGGCGACCTTGGCCTTGACCTGGTCCGGCTTCCAGTCCGGGTGGTGCAGGCGGATCGGCTCTTCCAGGGTCTGCTGGATGGTCATGCGTGGATTGAGGGACGCGTAGGGATTCTGGAAGATCATCTGCATGCGCCGACGATACGGCATCAACGCCCGGGACTCGAGATGGTCGATGCGCTCACCGTCATAGCGGATTTCGCCGGCAGAAGGGCGCAGCAATCCCATCACCGTGCGCGCCACCGTCGACTTGCCGCAGCCGGATTCGCCGACCACGCAAAGGGCCTCGCCGCGGCGGATGTCCAGATCGATGCCGTTGATGGCGTGAACATGGGCCTGTTCGCGGACGATGCGGCCGCGGCGAAACTTGAGTTGCTCGAGGAAGTCGCCCGAGAGCGAGAAGCGCTTTTCCAGGCCGCGAATCTCCAGCAGCGTTTGATCGGCGTGGGGGCGTGACGCCGGCACCGCTGCACCTGTCTCACCGCTTGCGGCAGGGGTGGGCGCGTCCTGTCGTTGTGGCATGGCGCTCATGGACGCTCCTCCGTGGCTGGAATACGGTCTTGGTTTTGCATCTCGGCGACCATATGGCAGGCCACCTGGCAGTTGCCCGATTCAACGAACCCCGGGACCTCACGCCGGCAGGGCGAACGCTCGCTGCCGTCGGCCCGTGTGGTGAAGTCGCAGCGGGGATGAAAGGCGCAGCCGCTTGGCAGCTTGTCGAGTGACGGCATGCTGCCACGGATCTGGTTGAGCCGTTGGCCCGGGGTGGCCATCTGGGGCAGGGCGTTGATCAGGCCTTGGGTATAGGGGTGCTGCGGATCGTTGATGATCTCCCGGGTGGGGCCCTGCTCGATCACCCGTCCGGCATACATCACCAGCATGCGCTGGGTGACCTGGCTGACGACGCCCAGGTCATGGGTAATCAGGATCAAGCCGACGTTGTGCTTCTCGCACAACTCCAGCAGCAGCGCCATGATCTCGGCCTGGATGGTAACGTCGAGTGCCGTGGTCGGCTCATCGGCGACGATGATGTCAGGGTCCAGCAGCAGCGCAATGGCGATGATGATGCGCTGACGCATGCCACCGGACAGCTCGTGCGGATACTGGTCGAGACGCTTCTCCGGCGAGGGAATCTGCACCTGTTCGAGCTTGCGCAGGCAAATGGCGCGGGCTTCTTTCGATGAGATGCGACGGTGAGCCTTGAGGCACTCCACCATCTGCTCACCGATCGACAGCACCGGATTGAGCGTCATCATCGGGTCCTGGAAGATCATCGAGATGCGGTGACCGCGGATCTTGCGCAGGGCCCGATCGCCCATCGAGGTCAGCTCCTGACCATCGAAGGTGATGCTGCCACCGGCGATGTAGCCTGGCTTGGCGATCAGGTTCAAGAGGGTGAATGCGGCCACCGACTTGCCGGCGCCGGATTCGCCAACGATGCCCAGTCGTTCACCGCGATCGAGGCTGAAGCAGACATCGCGCAGCGCCTTGACGTCGCCCTTGCGCAGGGCGAAGCGCACATCGAGGTTCTTTACGTCGAGTAATGCCATGGTCTCTCCTCGGCCTCAGCCCTTGTACAGTCGCGGATTGAGCACGTCGCGCAGCCAGTCGCCGAGCAGGTTGATCACCAGCACCAGCACCACCAGCACCAAGCCCGGCAGCAGCGTGATCCACCAGGAGCCCGACTGAATGTAGTCAAAGCCGGACTTGATCAACGAGCCGAGCGACGGCTGGGTCTCCGGCATGCCGAGGCCGAGAAACGAAAGCGCCGCCTCTGAGATGATGGCGTTGGCCACCTGCACCGTGGAAATGACGAAGATCGGCGACAGGGTGTTGGGCAGAATATGACGAAACATGATGCGCCGGCTTCTCAGACCCATGACCCGCGCCGCATCCACGTACTCCTTTGACCGTTCCGCCAGCACCGAGGCGCGCACGGTACGCGCGTACTGCGGCCACTCGGCCAGCCCGATGATCAGCACCAGCAGCGGCACGGCGTAGTCACCGTAGGTGGCGCCGCCGAAGATCGACTTGAACAGCGCACCGACGATGATGGCGACCATCAGGGTAGAGAACGATAGCTGGATATCGGCCAGGCGCATCAGAAAAGCATCGATACGACCGCCCATGTAGCCGGCCAGCAGGCCGAAGCAGACACCGATGGTGGCCTGCAGGATCACCGCGCCGAAGCCGATGATCAGCGATACTCGCATGCCGTAGAGAATGGTCGAGAGCATGTCGCGACCCTGGGAGTCGGTGCCCATGCTGTACATGGCGTCGGCACCCTCGACCCAGAACGGCGGAAGCTCCGAGGCCAGAATGTCGATCTGTGCCAGATCATAGGGGTCCATCGGCGCCAGCCAAGGGGCCAGCAAGGCGGCGGCCACCAGGACGATAAAGACCACCAGGCTGACCTGGGCGATCAGATCACGCTTGAAGCTGTAGAGCAGGTAGGAGTCGCGAAACCTCTCCCACCGGCCGGCCTGAGGCGTCACTTGAGTACTCATGCGGGCTTACCTGTGAGCTTGACGGTGGGATTGACCAGTCCGTAGATCAGATCGACGAGGGTATTGGTAATCACGAAGATCAGGCCGACGATCATCAGATAGGTCACGATCAGCGGAATATCGGAGCGCTCGATGGCATCGAGGAACATCAGTCCCATGCCTGGCCACTGGAAGACCGTCTCGGTGAGGATGGTGTAGGCGACCAGGGTACCGATCTGCACGCCACCGACGGTGATCACCGGCAGCATGGTGTTCTTGAGCGCATGCAGGAAGTAGATGCGTCGCATCGAGATGCCCTTGGCCCGGGCAAACTTGACGTATTCCGACTGCATGACCTCGAGCATTTCGGCGCGGATCAGGCGGATGAAGAGCGGCAGCATGATCGAGGCCAACGAAATCGCCGGGAGCACCAGATAGGTCAGCCCCTTGAGGCTCGAGAAGTTGGTGTACCAGGTGCCGAAGACATGCTCGGGGTTGCCACGCCCATACGCGGGCATGCCGCCGTCGGTGGAGATCAGGTCGTTGAGCCAGGTGCCCCAGCCGGTGTCGACGGGGAAGGGGCTCCAGCTGACCCCAATGGCGAATAGCTGGATCAGGACGATGGCGGTCAGGAAGACCGGGATGGAGATGCCGACGATGGACACCCCCATGAAGAATCGTGACAGCCAGGCGCGTGGCTTGATCGCACTGTAGACGCCGATCGGGACCGACAGCAGCACGATCAACAGGGTCGAGGCAAAGACCAGTTCAAGTGTCGCCGGCAGGTGGCGCATGATCACGTCGGTGGTCGGCTCATTGAAGACGTAGGAATAGCCGAAGTCGAACTGGGTGGCGTTGGCCGCGAAGCGCAGGTACTGGACGAAGAAGGGGTCATTGAGTCCGAGTTCCTCGCGCAGGGCCTCGCGTTCGCTCTCGGGCACCGACTGACCGACCATCTGCTGGATGGGGTCGCCGAGATTGTCCTGGATGGCGAAGGCGATCACGCTGATGACGAACATCACCAGCAGCGCGTGAAACAGGCGCTTGATCAGGAATGCGATCATGTTGGTGTACCGAAACGACAGGAACCCGCCCCCGAGGCACTAGGCCTCGGCGGCGTGTCACGCTGTGGGTGGGGTGACGACGAAAGCCGGCCCGGCAGGGCCGGCGGGCGTCCTTACTCTTGCTCGATGACCAGATCCCCTAGGTAGGGGAAGTTCATCACGTTGAGGATCGGCTCGATGTCGACGTTGGCCGCCGAGGCCCAGGCCAGGTCCTGCCAGTGCAGCGGAATGAAGGCGGCATCGTCATACAGCGACTGCTCGACCTGCTGCAGCATCTCGGCACGCTTGGCCAGGTCAACCTCGAGATTGGCCTCGGCCACCAGCTGGTCGAGTTCCGGGTTGCAGTAATTACCGGCGTTGTACTGACCGCCACCGGTTTCCGCGTTGGGACACTCGCTCAGGTACTGGAAGAAGTTCGCCGAGTCTTCGGTATCGGAATGCCAGCCGATCAACATCATGTCGGCGGCACGATCGTCGTACTCGCCCCAGTACTGGGCCTTGGGCAGGGTCTTGAGATCGACCGTCACGTTGATGCGCGCCAGCATCGCGGCCACCGCCTGGGCGATCTTGGCGTCGTTCACGTAGCGGTTGTTGGGCGCCATCATGGTGATCGAGAAGCCGTCTTCATAGCCGGCTTCGGCCATCAGTTCCTGGGCCTTCTCCAGGTCAAAGCGTGGCTCGAGACTGGCGTTGTGACCGCTGTAGCCCTCGGGGGAGAACTGGGCGGCCGGAGTGGCGAAGCCTTTCATCAGCCGATCCGCGATGCCCACCTGGTTAATCGCGTAGGTGAAGGCCTGGCGCACGCGGACGTCCTTGAACGCCTCGACTCGCTCCTGGTTCATGTGCATCAGGATGATGCGGGTGCCGGACATGGTCACTAGTTGGGTGTCTTCGTCGCTCTCGATGCGCTCCAGGTCGTTGGGCGGTACCGGGGCGATGAAGTCCACATCGCCGGACAGCAGGGCGGCGACGCGGGTAGCGTTTTCGCTGATCGGCGTCAGCACGATATTATCGACATTGCCCGGGCTCTCGGTGTCCCAGTAGTCGTCGAAGCGCTCGAACTCGACCCGCACGCCCTGCTGACGCTCGGTGACCATGAACGGACCGGTACCGGAGACGTTACGCGACGCATAGGAATTGCCGTTCTTGACGATCTCGTCGCGTGTCTTGCCATCGTCGGTCTGGCCGCTGTAGAACTCGGCGTCCATCGGGAAGATGTAGGTCGCCATGTTGAGCATCAGCGGGTTGGGCCGCTTGGAGACGATTTCCACGGTGTGGTCGTCGATGACGTTGACCGTTTCCACCGGCTCGAAGATGGCCTTGAAATCAGGGCTGCGCTTCAAGCGCTCCACGGTGAAGGCGACATCCTCGGCGGTGAACGGATTGCCGGAGTGAAAGGTCACGCCCTCGCGCAGGGTCATGCGCATGGTGGTGTCGTTGACCTGTTCCCACTCGGTGGCCAGGCGCGGCTCGAATTCGAAGTCCTTGGTCCAGCGGACCAGGGGATCGAAGGCCATGTGCGAGAGCTGAAGGATACCGCCGGAGAGTTGTTCATGGATGTCCAGCGACACCGGGTCGGCATCATAGGCCATGCGCAGCGTATTCTCGGCGAATGCCGCCTGGGGGGCGGAGGCTGCGAGCATGGCGGCGCCGAGGGCACCGGCCAGCATGGTCTTCTTGAACATGGGCTGATTGAACATGAAAGGATTCCTGCTTTATGAGGTTGTTGTGGGTAGTGCAGACCGGGCGTACGGAAATCTCCGATCCCTGCCCGGCGTCTAGCCATTGTCCTACGCCAACATAGAGATATGCAGCGTTGGAACACAATCGAAAATGTGACAGGGGCCATGCGCCTGGTGAATACGAGCGTAACAGAGGGCGAGGGAGCGCATTGTGTGAGCGTTGATAGAGCCGGCGGGAGCCGAGGCGGCGGGGAGGACGGCGCGCGGCCGAGGAGCCAAGGATAGATCGCGCGCCGGGCACCGGCCACGCCTGGCGGGGAACCCCGTCAAGCGTCGGTCCTTGACGTCAACACGGCAAACGGGGGAGTCCGCGAGCTTGCGACCGCCAGCCGTCGCCTGACCGGCCACGGGAATGAAGGGCAAGGAATGGACGGGATCGCAGGGGCAAGCGTCAGCAGGGAGCCCGACCGGAGCGGGTTCCCTGCGGCCGGGCATCAATCGTTGGGCGGGCAGACTCGATCGATGCGATACAACTGTGCGACTTGATCGAGGCCATGCACGCTGCACTCGAGATCTGTCACCCGTCCATCGCTCAAGCCGTAGACCCAGCCATGTACCGAGAGCTGCTGGCCGCGTTGCCAGGCACGTTGGATGATCTTTGTACGGCACAGGTTCTTGACCTGGGCTTCGACATTAAGCTCGCACATGCGGTCGACCTGCTCGTCCAGTGGCAGCGTCTCGAGGTCCTGGCGATAGCGACTGTAGAGTTCACGCACGCTGTGCAACCAGTAGTCGACCACGCCGCATTCGCCGCCCATTACCGCAGCGCGCACGCCGCCGCAGCCGTAGTGGCCGACGATCATGATGTGGCGTACCTTGAGCACGTCGACGGCGAACTGCACCACCGACAGGGCGTTCATGTCGTTGTGATGCAGCAAGTTGGCGACGTTGCGATGGACGAAGACCTCGCCGGGAGGCAGGTCGATGATCTGGTTGGCTGGCACACGGCTGTCCGAGCAGCCGATCCAGAGGTATTCCGGGCTTTGCTGACGGGCGAGGCGGGCGAAGAAGTCAGGGTCGTCCTGACACATCTTGTCTGCCCAGGCGCGGTTGTTGGCGAGAAGGGTATCGATATCGCTCATGGCGGGCCCTTGATCGAGAGGAGGACGAGGAGGTTTAAGGTGCCTTCTTTTACCCCTGGCGCGCGAAAGGGTCAAGCGGCCTCCCTGCGCACTACCTCTGCTGGTATGATGCGGCCCATATCAGGTTATTGCGGCAGTAGGCCAACGCCGCCGCAAGCCCGTCTCGTCTTTATCACAGCCTGCGATAGGAGAAGCACGTGTCGAATTTTGACTATGACCTCTTTGTCATCGGAGCCGGGTCCGGTGGCGTGCGCGCCGCACGCACCGCGGCGGCCACCGGAGCACGCGTCGCCGTGGCAGAGGATCGCTATCTCGGTGGCACCTGTGTCAACGTCGGCTGTGTGCCCAAGAAGTTGTACTCCTACGCGGCCCATTTCCACGAGGCCTTCGACGATGCGCGTGGCTTCGGCTGGCGGCTCGGCGAAGCGCCGACCTTCGACTGGCCGACCCTGCGTGACAACAAGATCGGCGAGATCAAGCGTCTCAATGGAATCTACGGAAAGCTGCTCGATGGTGCCGGCGTGCGCCTGATCAATGGACGCGCCAAGGTCGTGGACGAGCACACCGTTGAAGTGGCCGGCGAGCGCGTCAGCGCCGAGAAGATTCTGGTGGCCGTCGGCGGGTGGCCCTGGGTGCCGCCGTTCCCTGGCAGCGAACATGCCATGAATTCGAACCAGATCTTCGACCTGGACGAGTTTCCCCAGCGCTTCCTGGTGCTCGGCGGCGGTTATATCGCGGTGGAGTTCGCGAGCATCTTCAATGGTCTTGGCGCAGATGCCCACCTGGTCTATCGCGGCGAGCTGTTCCTGCGTAGCTTCGACCAGGAGGTTCGCGAATTTACCCGTGATGAGATGGCCAAGAAGGGCGTCAACCTGCACTTCGGCACCAACATCGAGTCCATCGAGAAGGTCGATACCGGGCTCAAGGTTAGCCTCACCAACGGCGAAAGCCTGGAGGTCGACGCCGTCCTCTCGGCCACCGGGCGCAAGCCGCACCTCGAGGGACTGGGGCTCGACAAGCTCGATATCGCCCTGAACGAGAACGGCAGCATCGAGGTCAATGATCGTTTCGAGACCTCCATACCGTCGATCATGGCGCTGGGAGACGTCACCGGGGGGCCGGAATTGACGCCGGTGGCACTGGCCGAAGCCATGCATCTGGTCGCGCACCACTACGGTGATGCCCCCAAGGCGCCGATGAACTATGACAACATCGCCACCGCGGTGTTCTGTCACCCCAATATCGGCACCGTGGGGCTGTCGGAAGAGAAGGCTCGCGAGACCCATGAGGCGATCCGCGTCTACAGTGCCGACTTCCGCCCCATGAAGCACACCCTGTCCGGCAGCGACGAGCGTTGCCTGATGAAGCTGATCGTCGACGACGCGACTGACGTTGTCGTCGGCGCTCATATGGTCGGTGAGGAAGCTGGCGAGGTCATCCAGGGCATCGCCATTGCCGTACGTGCCGGCCTGACCAAGGCGGATTTCGACGCCACCGTGGGTATCCATCCCACCGGCGCCGAAGAGTTCGTGACCATGCGCACACCGACTCGCCGCTGATCGATCTGCGTCAGACAGCTGGGTGGCGAACGTCGCGCCCAACGGGCCGCTCTCCGGAGCGGCCTTTTTTGTGCCCGCGGTGTTACACGGAGGAAGCGGCGGACCCAGTCTCAGGCGGGGGTCGCGGCCGCAGGTCCCGTCGATGGTGTCAATTTCGCACCGGGGTCTATACTCCAGATCAAGCGTCTGACCTCGGAAAAACCGAATGCATCTTTAAGGTTTGCTCCGACAAGATGTGCATAACCGAGCATGACGCCCCGGCAGGCGATGCCGAGGGTGAGATCGGTGGCAACCGCCACGGGGTATGGCACCGGCGAGGGGCCGGGTCCTGGCCTTGTGGGCAGGAGTGGACGCGCGTTGCTCCACGTCAGTGGCGTTGTGGGGGAGGGGGAACCCGCCCTAGCATAAATTTCTATTATAGTTTTGCGGCCTAAAGATAATCTCGTTTTTGAAATGTCATAATCAGCTGTTATAATGGCCCGCAAATTCGCAACAGGCGAAGCATAACGAACATGACTGCAAGCACTCAGCCGTTTACACCATCCGCCGATCTCGCTCGGCCCAGCGTGGCCGACGCGGTGGTCGGCAACGAAGCGGCACCGCTCTTCATTCGCAAGTCCAACCCCGACGACGGTTGGGGCATCTATGAGCTAGTCAAGTCGTGCCCCCCGCTGGACGTGAACTCGGCCTACGCCTACCTGCTGTTGGCGACCCAGTTCCGCGACAGCTGCGCCGTGGCCACCAACGAGGAAGGAGAAATCGTTGGCTTCGTATCGGGCTACGTGAAAAGCAACGCCCCCGACACCTATTTCTTGTGGCAGGTGGCCGTGGGTGAGAAGGCCCGCGGTACCGGCCTGGCTCGCCGGCTGGTCGAAGCCATCCTGTCGCGCCCGGAACTGATCGGGGTGCATCACCTCGAGACCACGATCACGCCTGACAACCAGGCGTCGTGGGGGCTGTTTCGCCGCCTTGCCGATCGCTGGCAGGCGCCGCTGAATAGCCGCGAATACTTCTCCACGGATCAGCTCGGTGGCGAGCACGATCCGGAAAATCTGGTGCGCATCGGTCCCTTCCAGACATCGCGCATCTGACTCCTCTTCTTGGGAATGACGCGGCAGCGAGCTGCTGCGTCGCCCATCATCGACTCACTCTTTATCCCTCAGGAGGTCGCCAATGCAGACCCAGACGCTCGAACGCATGGAATCTGAAGTTCGTACCTATTCACGCTCCTTCCCGGTGGTCTTCACCAAGGCGCTGAACGCTCGCCTGACCGATGAGGATGGCCGCGAGTACATCGACTTCCTCGCCGGCGCTGGCACCCTGAACTACGGCCATAACAACCCGCATATCAAGCAGGCGATGGTCGATTACCTGGCCACCGACGGCATCATCCATGGCCTCGACTTCTGGACAGCCGCCAAGCGCGACTATCTCGAGACCCTCGAGCAGGTCATCCTCAAGCCGCGTGGCCTGGACTACAAGGTGCACCTGCCGGGCCCGACCGGTACCAATGCCGTCGAAGCCGCTATCCGTCTCGCCCGTGTCGCCAAGGGCCGGCATAACATCGTGACGTTCACCAATGGGTTCCACGGCGTGACCATGGGTGCGCTTGCCACCACCGGTAACCGCAAGTTCCGCGAAGCCACCGGTGGCATCCCGACCCAGGGGGCGTCATTTTTGCCCTTCGATGGCTACCTGGGCGAGGCCACCGACACCCTTGATTACTTCGAGAAGCTGCTCGGCGACAAGTCCGGCGGCCTGGATGTCCCGGCCGCGGTGATCGTGGAAACCGTGCAGGGCGAGGGTGGCATCAACGTGTCGGGCCTTGAGTGGCTCAAGCGCCTGGAAGGCATCTGCCACGCCAATGACATTCTGCTGATTATCGATGATATTCAGGCGGGCTGCGGACGTACGGGCAAGTTCTTCAGCTTCGAGCACGCCGATGTGGTCCCCGACATCGTCACCAATTCAAAATCGCTGTCCGGGCTCGGCCTGCCGTTTGCCCATGTGTTGATGCGCCCGGAGCTCGACAAGTGGAAGCCCGGCCAATACAACGGCACCTTCCGTGGCTTCAACCTGGCCTTCGTCACCGCGGCGACCGCCATGCGCAAGTACTGGAGCGATGACACCTTCGAGCGCGACATCCAGCGCAAGGCTCGGATCGTCGAAGAGCGGTTTCAGAAGATTGCCGCCTGGATCAGCGAGCAGGGTATCGCGGCTTCCGAGCGGGGTCGTGGCCTGATGCGCGGTATCGACGTGGGCAGCGGTGACGTGGCCGACAAGATCACCGCCAAGTGCTTCGAGAATGGCCTGGTCATCGAGACCAGTGGCCAGGACGGTGAAGTCGTCAAGTGCCTGTGCCCGCTGACCATCCCCGATGAAGACCTGCTCGAGGGCCTGGATATTCTGGAGCGCAGCACCCACGCCGCACTGAGCTAAGGCGCTCGCAAACTCGCTGGCTGAAGCAGGGGCGGCTCACCGCCTCTGCTCGAAGCGGAGCAGGATGTGAAACTTAGGCAGCGAACTGATAGCCTGCATTTCGCCCTCGGCGAGACGCTGCGGCTGGCCTGATCGCCAGCTCGTGAAGGACCCAAACGGAGAACACCATGATCGTTCGCAATCTTGAAGAAGCCCGCAAGACGGATCGCCTGGTCAAGGCCGACAACGGTAACTGGGACAGCACTCGCCTGTCTCTCGTCGATGACGGCGGCCATTGCTCCTTCCACATTACTCGGATCTTCGAAGGGACCGAGACCCACATCCACTACAAGCATCACTTCGAAGCGGTCTACTGCATCGAAGGAGAGGGAGAAGTGGAAACTCTGGCCGACGGCAAGATCTGGCCGATCAAGCCTGGTGATATCTACATCCTGGACCAGCACGATGAACATCTGCTGCGCGCCAGCAAGACCATGCATCTCGCCTGCGTGTTCACGCCCGGCTTGAGCGGCAACGAAGTTCATCGCGAGGACGGTTCCTACGCGCCGGCTGACTGATCGCCTGCCGTAGTCTTCCTGGCGGTTCTAGACAGCGCCCCGGCCTCCACGGCCGGGGCGCTGTCGTTGGGACCCACAACGGGGACGAGTCCGGTCAGCATTCGGGAGTGCACGGAGCGCCATCCACCCCTCACCCGCGGTATAGCGAGTGGCGCCTCATTCTATTGTGCGTATTCGATCAGTCGTGAGAACCCTGACGGGTGATCATTCCATCTGCTGATATAGTTCATTCGTGTCACATCCGCCTTCAGCTCGCGTACCGGGGCTGACGCTTGATGCCCAAGGGACACGCGGCGGGCACGCCTCGGCAGCGTGCCGGGCCCGTGACTACGCCGGTTCCTTCCTTATCCCACCGCCGGGAGCGACAAGAATGGTGAAACCTTTTCTGACCTGTGTGGCTGCGCTGTTGCTGAGCGGGTGCGACAGCGGTTTCGATATCGAGTTCTTGCGTCCCGTAGGGGACCGAGTACTGGCCGAGTCTCAGGTAGAGCAAGCCCTGAAGGAGCTCGGCCATGAAGGCGTAGAGACGAAATGGAACGACGACAAGGCCCTCAGCATTACCTTCGACGACGATGACGACGTCGATACGGAAGGGCTGGGCCTGCAGCTGCGACAGCGCCTGATGCCAGAGATTGAGCCGAGCCTGGCCCTGGTCGACTTTCTGTCCGGCGCGGTGGCGCTTTCGATGCGTCAAGGCGCGAGTGCCGACAGCGTCGATGAGAACCTGATCGTCAGCGTCGGGCTCCGCTGGAAGGAAGCACAGGTGGGGCGGTTTGCTCAGTCGTCGTTGTCGTTCGAGCGGCCGGGTGGCGAACGTGTCGAGGTCACTAGCCTATGCGGGGTGAAGGTCGAGTTGTTGGTTCCGATACAGCGATCTCCCTTCCAGGACGTCGTGACGTGGGACCTGCGGTATCGCCCCGTGGCGGAGGTCGTCCAGAACCTCGACGTAGGCTGGATCAATCGTGTCTTCTATTTCCCCCCGGGAGAGATCGTACTTGCCAGTTCGCTATCAGGACGCGTCGAACCGGCGTTGGAGGATGGTGCAGGCGGCCCGTTGTTCGAGGCAACGGACTCGGACACCGCCTGTCTCGAGCAGATTGTCGAGCGTGCCAACGGCGACATTCATGGCTTACTCGACACCCGGGCGGCACTGTTCAACGTCGCTACGGTGTCTTCCGGGTGGTCAAAGTGGTGACAGGGCGGCGACGGCTGAGCCGATAGCCGGATGGTTGAATTGGCGAGCGTTTCGCAATGGCCGAGATGACAGTCGGGCGATCGCAATGACGAACTTGTCGTAACGGCCGACGTCACCGACGGCTGGTTAAAGTGGTGAGCGTGTTGCAACGGACGAAATGGCGGTCGGGCAATAGTCTTGGCAGGTATTCAACGCTACGGCAAGACGTTATCAAGGCTCGGCCTATACTGTGCTTAAAACGCTAATTCCTTCGTCCAGGATGCCACCATGCGAAGCCTGTCTTGTCGCGCCGCCATCGCCATCGCCATCGGTCTCGCCATGGCGCCGTCCGGTGCCGCCATCGCCTCCGAAGGCGGAACCAGTGTCTACCTCCCGGGTGCCTATAACGATTTCGCGGCGGGGCTGGCACCGCCGCCCGGCGTTTATGCGCGCAATGACCTGATCCGTTATGACGCCGACATTGGCGCTCGCCCGCTCGGCGGGCGCTTGTCTGCCGGCATCGACCAGACGCTATGGCTGAACCTGTTGAAGCTGACCTGGGTGTCGGAGATCGAACTGCTTGGCGCGACCTATATTGCCAGTCTGAACCTGCCCTATGTCTTCGATGTCAGCGTCGACGCCAACAGCGCTTTCGGCGACCAGGAACGTTTCAGTCAAGGCAGCAACGACGGCTTCGGCGACCCTTATCTCATTCCCATCGCGCTCAACTGGGCCAATGGCTCCCACCATACGACCGCGGCGCTGGGCATCAGCATGCCTTTCGGCCGTTACGACAGCGACGACCGAGTCAACCTGGGGCGCAACTACTGGGCCCTGGACCCGACACTGACCTACAGCTTTCTGCCCGCCAGCGGCTGGGACCTGTCGCTCACCGCGGGGCTGCTGATCAATTTCGAGAACCAGGACACGGACTACACCACCGGAGACGAGTTTCACCTCGATGTGCTGGCCGCCAGATACGTCACGCCGACCTTTGGGCTCGGCCTGGCCGGCTACTGGTACGAGCAGATCGAATCCGATAGCGGCCCGGTGCCGGATCGTCTGGAAAGTGGCTTTCGCAGCAGCGGGGCAGGGGTAGGGCCCGCGGTGATGACGAGCTTGCCCGTGGGAGGCGTGCCCTTGACGCTGATCGGCAAGTGGCTGCATGACGTCAGCGCGGAGAATCGCTTCGATGGCGATACGGTCAGCCTGTCGGCGGCCTGGGCCTTTTGAGGTAGGCCCGCTGCTCGGCTCCCGACCGTGAGCGTCCGGTGCGAGGACAATCGAGGGGGCAATGAATTACCCACGAGCCACCTTTCTCCAGTGGCTCCCCTTAGCTGCGTTGAAACTGCGTAAAGCTATCGACTTTAGGCGTAAAACTGCATTTTTCTCTTGAGTGTACGGCGGCGACTTCCTACTTTGTCATACATAGTACGTCATATAAGGCAGGCTACGGTTTTCCGTCCGTTGCAGCGTGGCGTGCCGGCATCGACGTACTCGTACTAGGGCGCTCAAGCATTTGTGACCCAATTGACACAACTGACACAACAACGCCAAGAGGTCGAACATGACACACCCGCTCTCCACTTCACTGCCCCGCACTCTGTCGTTTACTGCCCTGGCCACGGCGCTAAGCCTTGCCTCGATGTCGGCGATGGCCGATCAGTGGAGGGGCTGGAACATCCATCCGCCCGAGTACCCCAACAGCATCGCGCTGGAGAGCTTCGCCGAGGAGGTCACCGCGAACACCGAGGGTCGCGTTGAGCCGAAGGTCTATCACAACGCGGTGCTCGGCGATCAGCCCGATGCCATCGAACAGACCCGCAACGGCGCCCTGGATTTTGCCAATTTCAACATGGGGCCGATGGGACCGATCGTACCGGCGACCAATGTGCTGTCACTGCCGTTCGTGTTCAGCAGTGAAGACGACATGTATCGGCTGATGGATGGCGAGATCGGGCAACGTTTTGCCGATGCTCTTGAAGAAAAAGGCTTGGTCGCGCTGTCCTGGTTCGGCTCCGGCGCCAGAAGCCTCTACAACACCAAGCATGCCGTCGAGACGCCGGAGGATGTCCAGGGCCTGAAAGTTCGGGTGATGAACAACGACCTCTACGTGGAAATGATCGATGCCCTTGGCGGCAACGCCACACCGATGGCGTACAGCGAGGTCTATCAGTCGCTGAAGACCGGTGTTATCGACGGTGCCGAGAACAACTACCCGTCGTACGAATCCAGTGGCCACTACGAAGTGGCGGGGTACTACTCCAACACCGACCATCTGGTGTTGCCGGAGTGCCTGTGTGTCGCCAAGGCCAGTTGGGATGAGCTGTCGTCGGAAGATCAGGAGATCGTGCGCCAGGCGGCGCAGAACGCTGCGAAGGAACAGCGCCAGCTGTGGGCCGAGCGCTCCGAGGCCAGCCGAGAGAAGGTGCTTGAAGCCGGCAGTGAAATCAATGATGTGGCCGACAAGGGCGCCTTCCAGGCCGCCATGCAGCCGATCTATGACGACTTTACCGCCGCCCACCCCGACCTTGCCCCGCTGATCGACGATATCAAAGCCGCTCAGGCGGAGTGATCAGCCAGTTCGTTGACTCGCCCCGGTCGCTGAGACCGGGGCCCAACCGGGAGGTTGCAAGACGTGACTCACCCTTCTGACGTGGTGGATGCCGACGCCGAGGCACAAGGCGACCGCGGTCGCCTCGACACCTGGCTCGATGGCATCGCCCATCTTTGCATCATGGTTGCCGGTGTCTTGTTGGTCTGGTTGATTGCCACCTTTGGCTGGCTGGTATTCGGCCGCTATATCCTCAACAACACGCCCACCTGGGTCGAGCAGTCGGCGCTGCTGTGCGTGGTCTACATCACCTGTCTCGGCGCCGCCGCAGGAGTTCGCAACAACACCCATCTGAGTATCGACATGGTTCGCGAGCGCATGCCGAGTGCATGGCGCAAGGCGATGTGCCATGTCGCAGATCTCTTTGTCACCTGCTTCGGCGTGTTCATGGCCTGGCAGGGCGGTCTGCTGGTACTGGACAACCTGGAGCGTCCGATTCCGATGATCGGACTGTCGGAAAGCTGGCGCGCCGCGCCCTTGGTTATCTGTGGTCTGCTGATGGTGCTGTTTTCACTGGTCAATATTGTGCGTCGTCTGGCGCCACGCCCCAAAGGGGAGGGCTGATCATGGGCTTGACGATTCTTTTCGGTGTGTTTTTCCTCGGCTTGATCGTGGGCGCGCCGGTGGCATTCGCCGTCGGGTTGGCTGCGGTCAGTGCCTTTCTGTATGAAGGGCTACCGATGTTCGTGGCCTTCCAGCGTATCCTGTCGGGAATCTCGGTCTTCTCTTTGCTGGCCATTCCGTTCTTTATCTTCGCCGGCGAACTGATGCTTCACGGCGGTATCTCCCAGCGCTTGGTGCGCCTCGCGTCGGCGGCGGTCGGTCGAGTACGCGGGGGCCTTGGCATGGTGAACGTCAGCTCTTCGATGCTGTTTGGGGGGATATCCGGCTCTGCCGTTGCCGATACCTCGGCGCTAGGCTCCATCCTTATTCCGGTGATGCGCGAGAAGGGCTATGACGCCGACTATTCGGTCAATGTCACGGTCACCTCCTCGATCGCCGGCGTGGTCATCCCGCCCAGCCATAACATGATCCTGTACGCGGTGGCAGCCGGTGGCGGAATTTCGATCACCAAGCTGTTCATGGCGGGCATCCTGCCGGGCATTCTGATGTGTGGTCTGCTCGCGCTGGCGGCCTACGTCGTCGCCGTGAAGCGCGGTTATGCGGGTGAGCCGTTTCCGGGCTGGAAGGCACTGGCGGTGAGCTTCGCCGTCGCCTTGCCGGGCTTGATGACGGCCGTGATCATCGTCGGTGGGGTGCTGTCCGGTGTGCTCACCGTCACCGAATCGGGTGCCTTCGGCGCCATCTATGCCATCGTGGTCACCGGCCTGGTGTACCGCGAGTTGCGCTGGGAGTCGTTCAAGCTGGCGGTCTACCAGGCGGTTCGCACCACGGCGCTGGTCATGATCCTGGTCGGTTGCGCCTCGGCCTTTTCCTATCTGTTGGCCTTGTACAGCGTTCCGCAGCTGCTGACCGATGCGCTGATCGGTATCACCGACAACCCTTACATGATCCTGCTGATGCTCAACCTGATCCTGCTGGCTCTCGGCATGATCATGGACATGGCGGCGCTGATACTGATCTGCACCCCGATCTTCCTGCCGGTGGCGACCCAGTTCGGCATGGATCCGATCCAGTTCGGCATCATCATGATGATCAATCTGGGGCTTGGCCTATGCACGCCGCCAGTGGGTGCTTGCCTGTTCGTCGGTAGCGTCATCGGCAAGATCAAGATCGAGGAGGCGGTACGCACCATGTGGCCGTTCTACCTGGCGCTGTTCGCGGCCTTGATGCTGGTGACCTATGTCCCGGCTCTGTCCATGACGCTGCCGGGGCTGATCGAATGATGCGGGTTCACTCTAGTGAGCTCAACGACACGTGCCACGGGGAGGCGTGATGAAAATTGCAAGCGTCAAGACACATCTGCTCGACTATGGTCTGGATACCGCCTTCGAGAGTGCGTCGATGCGATTCGAGAGGCGCCAGCATTGCCTGGTCGAGATCACCTGCGACGATGGCACCGTCGGCTGGGGCGAGTGCCTCGGGCCGGCTCAGGCCAACGCTGCCGTGGTCAAGACCTACGCCACTGGCATGATCGGCACCGATCCACTGGCCAATGAGAAACTCTGGCTTACGCTCTACAATCGCCTGCGTGATCAGGGCCAGCGCGGCCTCAGCGTCACCGCCTTGAGCGGTATCGATATCGCGCTGTGGGACATCAAGGGCAAGCACTACGGCGCACCGATCTGCGAACTCCTTGGCGCACGCTACCGCGACAGCGTGCGTGCCTATGCCACGGGATCGTTTCGCCGTGACGGGGTCGACAGGGTTCAAGACGTGGCCGAGGAGGTCAGCGGATACGCCAAGGAGGGTTTCCACGGCGTCAAGATCAAGATCGGCTTCGACGTCGAAGAGGACCTGCGGGTAATCGCCGCCGTGCGGGAGTCGATCGGTCCGGATCGCCGCCTGATGATCGATGCCAACCATGGCTACGATCTCCTCGAAGCCCTGGAAGTTGGCCGGCGCGCGGCGGCGTTCGGCATCGACTGGTTCGAGGAGCCTGTGCTGCCCGAGCAGATTGGCACCTACCGCGCCGTGCGTGAGGGGCAGCCACTGCCGGTGGCCAGTGGCGAAAACTGGCATGGCCGCTACGCCATGCTCGAGCCGTTACAAACGCGGGCCATCGACATCTGCCAGCCAGACATCTGTGCGGTCGGAGGATTTACCGAAATCCGCAAGGTAGCTGACCTGGCGGCCATCCACGGTGTTCGGCTGGTGCCGCACGTGTGGGGCACCGCGGTGTGTATCGCCGCGAGCCTTCAGTTCATGGCGTCCTTGGCGCCCAATCCACCGCGGCGCGAACCGATCGAGCCGATCATGGAATTCGACCGCACCCGCAACCCCTTCCGTCAGGCGGTGGTCACCACCCCCCTTGAACACGTCAACGGTGTGGTCCGGATTCCCGATGGCCCGGGGCTTGGCATCGACATCGACCGCCAGGCACTGGCCGACTATGCCCTCAAGGAGCAACAAGCGTGAGCGTAATCCCAGCCAATACTCGGCCTCTGGATGGCCCCAGCCCAAGACTCAAGGCGCCGGCCGGCGCCACCGACTGTCACGTCCACCTGTATCTGCCCGAGTACGAGGCTCAACCGGGTGGGCCGGGCATCGCCGAGCTTGCTACCGTCGAGGACCTCAAGCGCTATCAGCGTTGGATGGGCCTGGAGCGAGTGGTGGTCACCCAATCCAACGCCTATCAGTTCGACAACGCGGCGCTGCTCGCGGCGCTCGACCAGATGGATGACGCTGCCGCACGTGGCGTCGCGGTCGTGACACCGGATAGCGACGCCAGAACCCTCGAGGCCTGGCATGCCAAGGGCGTTCGTGGCGCACGTATCATGAACCTCGGCGGCGGTGCCGTGCCCGTCGCTCGCATGCACGAAATCGAACCGCTGACGCGCCCCCTCGGATGGCATCTGATGGTTCAGTTCAATGGCCGCGAGCTCGACGATCATCTCGACAGCCTCAAGCGCCTGGAAGGCGACTTCATCATCGACCACCTCGGCAAGTTCATGCCCCCAGTGGCGCCTGACGATGCACGGGTCGATGCCATTGTGCGCCTGCTCGATAACGGCAACGCCTGGTTCAAGGTCTGTGCGGGATACGAGTCGAGCCAGACCGGCGCGCCTGAGTACGCCGATGTCGGCGCCGTCGCCAAGCGTGTCATCGCCCATGCGCCCGAACGGATTCTATGGGGCAGCAATTGGCCCCATGTCGGTGTGCCCCGAGCCCAGTACCCGGATGACCCCGAACAGCTGGACGTCTTGTTGGACTGGGCCACCGACGCTCAACGTCAGAAGATTCTGGTCGACAACCCGGCGACACTGTACGGCTTCTAACCTCGCGATCGCCAAGCAGGGTCCCGCACCGGCGGAGAGAGGGCGACGCGCTGCGGGAGCTTCGTTGACATCCTTCGCCGCGATGTCACGCTCAATATGAAAGTTTTTACTAATATAAACATCCAGCAAGGAGAATCATGATGCTCGATAGAATGCTCGTCACCGGCGCCGCCGGCGGACTCGGACAGGCGCTTCGTCCGCACCTCAAGCGCCTCGCGCGGACCGTGGTGTTGTCCGATATCACCGATATCACCGATCTGGCCGAACACGAAACCTTCGTTACCTGTGAGCTTTCCGACGCCGAAGCGGTATCGGCCCTGGTCGATGGCTGTGATGGCATCGTCCACCTCGGTGGGGTATCGGTGGAAAAATCCTGGGACCTGATCCTGCCGGCCAACATTGTCGGGGCCTACAACATTTACGAAGCGGCCAGGCGGCTGGGCAAACCACGCATCGTGTTCGCCAGCTCCAATCACACCATCGGCTTCTATCCGCGTACCGAGCGGCTGGACAGCAGCGTCGTTCGGCGGCCGGACTCGCTGTATGGCCTGTCCAAGTGCTTCGGTGAAGACCTGGCGAGCCTCTACCACGACAAGTTCGGCCTCGAAACGTTGTCGGTGCGCATCGGTTCGTGTTTCCCGAAACCCGCCGATACGCGAATGATGGCAACATGGATGAGCATCGAGGACTTTGTTGCCTTGCTCGAGCGCGCGTTCATCACCCCGAAGCTCGGCTACACCGTTGTCTACGGAGCCTCGAACAACAGCGAGCAGTGGTGGGACAACCACCGCGCGTCGTTTCTTGGCTGGGTACCCAAAGACAGCTCCGAGCCCTGGCGCTCAGAAACCGAGGCGAAGGACGGGCGCCTTGACCCCGATGACCCTGCGGTCGTCCACCAGGGAGGAAAGTTCGTGGCCCAGGGGCACCCTGACGACGAGTAATGGCTAGGCGACCGTACCAGAACGGCCTGTTAAACTTGCGCCAAGCCACGTATGCATTCGCGCGAATGGACGCGCGCATCGAAGAGGAATCGTTATGGTAGCCAAGCCCGAACCCCGAAGGGAGGCGCCGCCGCTCAATGTTCAGAAGCTGTCCCGAGAGGGCAGCCTGTCGCTGAACGTTGCCGACCAGCTTGAGCGGTTGATTACCGACGGGTCGATTCATGTCGGCGAGCGGTTGCCGACGGAAAGTGGACTCTGCGAGTCTTTCGGTGTCAGCCGTACCGTCATTCGTGAAGCAGTGGCGCACTTGAAATCCCTCGGCCTGGTCGAGGCTCGGCGTGGCGTCGGCACGACGGTGCTGCGCTCGACCCCCGCGGAAGCGATGCCCGCCAAACGCATTCGACCGACCACGGTGGAGGATATTCTTCACGTCCTCGAGCTACGCCTCAACCTGGAGCCAGCGGCGGCGGCGCTGGCGGCCACGCGCCATACCGAGGATGATCGGCGCGACATCGAGCAGTGTCATGCCGCCTTCGTCGTGGCCCGGGAGCAAAGGACCCTGGCACGCAATGAAGACTTTGCCTTTCACCGAGCGATCGCTGTCGCAACACACAATCCCTTTTTCAGCGTGCTGTTCGAGCAACTCAATACCAGCGCAATCCCCCGTGCCAAGCTGGTCAGTAGCGAGGTCAACACGGCATCGTCGAATAGCTACTTGAGCCGCGTGGAACAGGAACACCTTGAGGTCGTGGAAGCGATACTGGCACGCGACCCACAGGCGGCGCATGACGCCATGCGTCGCCATCTGGTACGTGCCCGTGAGACGTACCAGCAGTTCCAGATCGGACGATGAGGTGCAGCGTACTCCGCCTTCGGCGCCAGACGGTGGATCACGCCTCGAGCGATGCAAGGCACAAAACGGGCGCTGTCACCTTGTCCAGCGGCTAGCCGCGGCGGCTATCAGCAACAAGGCAGACAGCAGCAGAAGGGCACCCACGAGACTGCTCAACCCGGCGATCAACCCGATGACGGCAGGTCCTGCCAGTACGCCGGCATAACCCAGGGTGGCCACGGCGGGGACCGCGACACTTTCAGGCATCAGCGTCTGACGCCCGGCGCTGGAGAACATCACGGGAACGATATTGGCACAGCCTAGCCCGGCGAGTCCGCAGCCGAACAGGGTGACTGGCCAGGCCGGAACGAGACACATCAGCAAGATCCCACCGGCGGCTAACACGCCGCCGCAGGCCACGACGCGTACCGCGCCCAACCGCTGTATCCAACGATCTCCCTGGAGACGGCCTAGCGTCATCGCCAGGCAGAAGACTGCGTAGGCCGCTCCGGCATAGGCGGTCGGCACGCCGCGATGTTCTGCGAGCAACACGGCGGCCCAGTCGAGCATGGCGCCTTCGGTAAGAAAGCTGACGAAACAGACAAGGCCCATGACCAGCACCACCCCTCTGGGCACGGCGAACACCGGCCCCGCGGCGGCCCCCTGGGCATCGGCTATCAATCCCGGGCAAGCGACAGCGAGAGCCGCTAGCAGGGTGGCCACCAGCACCAGCGCGGTGATAAGCGGGGAGAGACCGCCGGCGAGCAGTGCGATCGCGACACCGGCACCGAGAATCGAGCCGAGGCTGAAGAGCCCGTGAAAGCCGGACATCATGGTGCGCCCGCTGTCACGTTCTACCGTCACGGCCTGCAGGTTCATGGCCACATCAAGAGAGCCGATGCCGCCACCGAACAACAGCAGACTGATGGCCAGCACCGGCATCAGGGTGGCTGCGGCCAATAGCGGCAGGCAGGTCGCCGCCAGCAGCGTCGCGACGACGATAACGCGCCGGCAGCCGAACCGAGCGACCAATGGGCCGGTGACAGGCATCGCCAGAATCGACCCGGCGCCCAGACACAGAAGCAACAGCCCCAGGGTGCCTTCGTTCAAGGCGAAGCGCTCCTTCACGTAAGGCACCAGCGGTGCCCAGGAAGCAAGGCCGACACCCGCGATCAGGAAAATCAGACGGGTCGCGCCTTGGCGGGCGCGCTGGGCGCCATGGGGCAGGGCAGAGGCAGATATCATGGGGACTCTTGAAGGTGCATTCTGCGCTCCAGTATGGCGAAGGCAAGCCTTGGCTTCGAGTGGCGTAGCGATCGGTGAGTTGCAGCGTTGCCATGCCGAGACGAAACCAATCTCGCGCTCGCGTGCTAGTGTCGTTCGAATCCCTATTGCCAACGAGCCACAGGAACGAGTCCATGTCGAACTCAGCGCAACCTGACGTCGCGGGCGCCACCGACGCGAAAGTCATTCACATCGGACACGAAGAGATCGTGATCCGCCAACGCTATGAAGTCATCAGCATCGTCAACGACCTGCTGATTGGCATCTGGTTCTTGATCGGATCGGTCTTTTTCTTCTTCGACTCTCTGGTCGACGCGGGGACCTGGCTGTTCGTGGTCGGGAGTGTCGAGATGCTCATCCGGCCCAGCATTCGCTTCGCCAGGCGCGTGCATCTGAAGAGGTTTCACCCAGAGGGGCCCGGGAGCTCGGACGCCGCGCATGACTTTTGATTCGGCGGCTGCGGTTTTGTCGGTCGCATGACTCCTACGTTGCCGATATCAAGCCGGTATCAAGGCGCAGGTATCGCGATCGCCGTTGACGCTCCGGTTGGAAGATAGGAATCAATGCCCCGGCGATGATGCTGACACCGAAGGCCCTCGGGTATCCAATCCACTGGCGGACGGTTACCAACGCGCCCGTTCCCAGTCATAAAAAGCCAAACGGGGATTGGCGTGAGCCACGCCCAGAACAGAGCCATGCCGGCCAGCACGCCGACAAACACGGATTGGTGCATCAGCCGCATGGCGCTGGTTTCTGTCGGTGATAGTGTTGGCCCCGCGACTCATGCCCGATGGTTCGCATAATGTATATTATGTTAAATTCGATACAGGGAAGGACACTCATGAGCCTCGGCGCTGCCTTCGTCAACCTTCCACGTCCTGCAGGAAACTCTTCAACACGCCTCGGCTTTGCATCAGCTTCTCCATCTTCTGATCAGCCAGACGTAGCTGTTCATGCAAAACGTTGCGCAACTCGTCACACGGCTCGAACACTGGATCATCTCCCCTCACGCACGGCAGGAACGCCCGAATCGTCGCCAGGGTCATGCCCGCCGAGCCAAGCAATTTGATCCGCTCGACGGTACGAATCTCTGCAGGTTCATAATCGCGATAGCCACTTTCCGTTCGTTTCGGCTTCAGCAATCCCTCGGCCTCATAGTAGCGCAGCATCCGCACGCTCACGCCGGTGCTGGTCGCCAGCTCGCCTATTCTCATATTTTTCTCTCGCTTCACTCAGTTGCTCTTGACCCTGACAGTACTGTCAGGGTCTAAGGTACAGGCTCTGTGAGTCACGTTCACCAAGGAGCAGAAAATCATGTCCAGCGTACCCAGACGCTATCCAGTCCAGATCAATGGCCAAGCGGTAAGCTCCCGAGAGCTGACGCCAATCGCCTTTGCAGGGTTTGCACACTTCACGGCAATGCAGGTTCGAAACCGCAAGGTCAAAGGAATGGACCTGCATCTGACTCGCCTTCGCGAAGCCTCGGTGGAATTCTTCGGTCGAGCCTTGCCCGACGAACAGGTTCGATCCTATATCGAGATGGCTATCAGCGAGGGGCCGGTAGACCAGTCATTGACGGCCACTGTCTTTTCCCGCGGCGGTGAGTTTACCGCTGACAGCATGGACGCAGATCCTGAGGTTCTCGTTCGAACAGCGGCGCCATCCAATGGCCCAGAGGGCCCGCTCAGGCTGGACGCAATACACTATGAGAGGCCGCTAGCCAAGATCAAGCATGTCGGCGAGTCTGCCAAGACCTACTATCTGCATCAAGCCATCCGCCGGGGCTTTGACGATGCCGCGTTCGTGGACCGGCAGGGACGATTGAGTGAGGCGACTATCTGGAATCTTGTCTTCCAGGATGGTGAAACGGTGGTCTGGCCAAGGGCCGAGATTCTGAAAGGGACCATGATGGGCATCGTTCAACGGCAGTTGGAACGCGCAGGTATTCCTCAGACGCATGAGAATGTCAGTTTAGCGCGGCTTGCCACGCTATCAGGCGCAGCAGTGATGAACTCCTGGACCCCCGGGATCGCCGTGACGGCCATTGGTTTACAGGAAATCCCTGAATCGGCATCCTTCATCCGTCTGCTGCACGAGTCTCTTGCATCAGAGCCCGCCCGCCACGCTTAGCCCCAAGGGAGTTGGCCTAGTCGCGACTTGGGAGTGCCCAGTGTCCTGCCGGGTCGGCACGCCCTGACCTTCCCTCCATGATTTACCGCATCAACGACGTAGCAGAGGTCATCGCGCGCTCGTCGCGCATTGTCCTGTTATTGGGACGATCCGTGTCGTATCGCCCACCTAGTGGAATTGCCGTTCTTGAAATAGGCTGCATGACATCGACGCCAAACGCCTCTCCTGTCGGTGCGAGGCCCCGGATGATGAAAGTGATCCAGACGGTTGTCGTCACACCGCGTGAGGACAGGGTTCGCAACGACTTCCTTGTGCGGTCTCTGTTCCACGACGAACCGGGCGGGGAGCCTCAGGCCTTTCCTGTTCTGGGCCATGCGGACCCCTGGTCTCAAGCCGGCCAAGCATCCACGTGGAGTACCACGGGGATGTGCGGGTAGCACCGATAGGAGGCGTCGTGTTGCCGGTGCCGGAATGGCATACCACACTGTGAGTGACTCTGGATGAGGCAGTCTTGGTCAGTAGCGGGACTATCGTCAGTGACGAGTCCGTAGCGAACTTCGAATGACATCGCCATGAACGGCACCTCGAAGCCAGTCACGAGGCCCGACTGCTACTGGCAGGCAGTGAGCCCAGCAATGAGCCAATAGAAGGCCAACGGCCCCTTCGTGATGAACACGTTTCGAGGAGGTTCACCAGGTGGTCACTGATTTCCCATAGGACAAGTACGGCGCTTAGAACAACTCGCGGGAAACGGCGTCGTGGGTGGTCCTGTCCGACAGGCAATCTGCCGGACGCTTCTCAACCTGATGAAAACGGAGAACCAATATGTCTTTTGTTTACAATCGATTGAACAAAGATGATGTGGCGCTGCTGATGATCGACCACCAAGCCGGTCTACTGTCGCTGGTGCGGGACTTCAGCCAAGATGAGTTCAAGAACAGCGTCATGGCCTTGGCGGATATAGGCGAATTCTTCGATCTCCCAACCATCCTGACCACCAGCTTCGAGGATGGTCCTAACGGGCCGATGGTGCCCGAGTTGAAAGAGAAATTTCCGCATGCGCCCTATATCGCTAGGCCTGGACAAGTCAATGCGTGGGACAATGACGACTTCGTCAAGGCCATAAAAGATACCGGTAAGAAACAACTTATCATCGCAGGCGTAGTGACAGAGGTATGCGTGGCCTTCCCTGCGCTGTCGGCTCTCGAAGAAGGCTATGAAGTATTCGTGGTCACCGACGCCTCCGGCACGTTCAATCAAACGACTCGGGATGCTGCGTGGGATCGCATGTCACAGGCTGGTGCGCAATTGATGGGATGGTTTGCGGTGGGTTGCGAACTGCATCGCGATTGGCGCAACGACATCGAAGGCTTCGGAGGCATTCTCGCGAACCACCTACCCGCTTATGCAAACCTCATTCAGAGTCGCGACTCCGCGCTTCAACATAAATAAATTCATGACGATCGGTGGCGGTCGTTCACGTATGAAATGGCTGCCATCGGTGGCACGTTACGCGAATCCATCGTCACGACGTGACGATGGTTAGCATCGGGCCAGCGCAGGCACACGAATGGGCACGACTCTGTGTCGCGTCGATGCCACGATTGAATCGCCACGAATTCTCTAGGCACCCGTCGGGCGCTGCGTGTCACGCCGTGCGCATTCAATGGGAAACTGGTCAATTGCTGGACCACGGTCTCGTTGCACGGCACTTCGCGTCCATTCCCTTGAGCGTAGCCTCAAACGATGCCACCCGAAGCCAAGCTTGACTGCCTTACCCTTCTATCTGGCCGCGGGGTTCGAAACGCCTGAAGGGTATCTCGGGGACAGGACGATGTTGCGCAAGCGTCTCGTTTGATGCTTGGCGGATGGCCTGCAAGCTCGTTGCGTCGTCGACCGACTGCCCTCGGCTGATCGGGACCGTTAGGTGGCCAGCAGCCCTTCCATCTCGCGCTCATCCACGCCCAGCATCAATAGAATCTGCTTCTGGGCCGCCTCAAGGATGTACGCCCTCTCCTCTTCGTCCGGCAGGCTCTTGGCGATCGCCACGGCGCCGACCAGTGATGCCAGAATCGCCCGTGACTTCTCGGCGATGGCGTCGCGGTCTGGCTCGAACGGCAGTTTCTTCAGTCGGCTTAAGGCGATGAGGCGGGTTTCCAGCATCTTGCGCATACGCTGGTAAGACGCCTGGAAGAGCGTCCTGATCTCGGGGTTGTCGTTGCCGATCTCGTTGAACAGTACGGTTTCCGGCCCCGGCTGGCTCTTGCGTTCGAGTTCCTGAAGGTTCCAGTAGTTGGCGACCAGCGCGGTCAGGTGCTTGATCGACAGCGGCCCCTTGACCAGTCGCGCGGCACGGCTGCCCTTCAGGGTCTCATGGACGGAGGCATTGTACAGCGCTTCCTTCGACTCGAAGTGCGAATAGAAGGCGCCATGGGTGAGCTTCGCCAGCTTCATGATCTGGCCGATGGAGACCTTATTGAAGCCGTTGCGGCAGAACAGCTCAATGGCGGACGTCAGGATCCGCTCCCGGGAACTCGCCTTGTGGTCGCTTGAGTAGGGCATGACGTCCTCGCCGTCGGCAGACAATATTATCTTGATCATATTTAGCGCGATGCTAGCGTGGCGGCAATCGTCAGCCTTCTGGAGACAGCATGCAATCACCTATCGTCATCACCGGCATGGGAATGATCAGTCCCCTCGGATGCGGCGTCAACCCGAGCTGGGAACGGCTGGTCTCCGGGCGTTCCGGCATTGGCCTGATCACGCGCTTCGATAGTGGCGACTTGCCGATCAAGATCGCCGGCCTGGTGCCTGACATCGATCAGGACCCCGACGCCGGATTCGACCCGGATCGTGTCGCCGATGCCAAGGAGCGCCGCAAGCTGGACCTGTTCAGCCTCTACGCCCTGGCCGCCGCCCACGAGGCCTTGAGTCAGGCCGACTGGTTCCCCCAAGGCGAGGCCGAGCGACGTGCCACGGCAACGATCATCGCCTCCGGCATCGGTGGCTTTCCGACCATCACCCAGGCGCAGAACACCCTGACCGAACGCGGGCACCGCCGGCTTTCGCCCTTTACCGTGCCGGCCTTTCTGGCCAACATGGCGGCCAGCAACGTTTCGATCCGCTACGGCTTTCGCGGGCCCCTTGGCTGCCCTGTCACGGCCTGCGCGGCGGGTATCCAGGCGATCGGTGACGGCATGAGGATGCTGCGCAGTGGCGAGGCCGAGGTCGCGCTCGTGGGTGGCGCCGAGGCCTGCGTCGATCCGTTGTCGCTGGCAGGCTTCCATGCGCTGAAGGCTCTGTCGACCGAGCAGGAGCATCCCGAGCGCGCCTCGAGGCCGTTCGACAAGTCGCGTAGCGGCTTCGTCATGGGCGAAGGTGCCGGGCTCATGGTCATCGAGACTCTGGCGCACGCCCAAGCCCGCGGCGCCACACCGCTGGCGGTGCTGAGCGGTTATGGCACCAGTGCCGACGCTCATCACATCACCGCCGGGCCCGAAGACGGCGCCGGGGCGGCCGATGCCATACAGGCCGCGCTGCGCATGGCGAATCTCGGCGGCGATGATATCGACTACATCAATGCCCACGCGACCTCGACGCCAGTCGGGGACCGTGCCGAGATCGCGTCGCTACGGCGCGTGTTTGGTGATGCCCTCGGTGGTATCCCGATCTCGTCGACGAAATCCGCCACCGGCCACCTGCTTGGCGCCGCCGGCGGTGTCGAGAGCCTTTTCGCGGGGCTTTCGGCTATCCACGACCGTCTTCCACCGACCCTGAACTTCCTCGGTGCCGACGACGAGATGCACGATCTGGACTTTGTGCCGGACACGGGCAGAGCGCATCGCACACGCCACGCCCTGTGCAATGGCTTTGGTTTCGGTGGCGTGAACGCGGCCCTCATTGTCAGCAAGTTGGCGTGATTCGTAACCTTCGTCATGCAGTGAGTACTGCCCGGTCATGGCGTAAGTAGAGCGCCACGATGACCGGACACCTGCAGCCAACATCGCACAGCGCCGCCCTCGCCGGTACCACCACACCCACCGGGGGCGGCCTGTCACCTTCCCAGGCCTTTTTGCCTTGTGGTGCGCCCCAGACCATCGGTCGCTGGGACTTGCCCAGTCCTCGGGGCTAATCTACCAGGGACACGGTTTTTTCCAGGACGGCAAACCCTGGGTATCTCACGTACATGCTTTGCCGTGGGCGGCGCGCGGATGACGCACCCACGACGTTGTCCTGAGCCGACCAGCGCTCGTCGCAAAGCCACCTCCAGAGCCGGCACTGCCCTTGCGCCACCCCAGGAACCATGCCCGGTGCTTAACCCAGATTCATGCCCCGCCTGACAGAATCTATGCGATTTTTGCGCTAAGCCTTTGGCGTGATGGCACCTTTTTCTTCGCCGACGGTCATATCGCCTGGATCACGTGATGCCGGTCGTCGGCACAGCCGTGGGGTGCGGTGAATCGGCAAGAGAGACACCGATTCGGTCATTCTCAGACGCTGAAACCTCGTTGGCTGCGCCAGTTCCGGCATGGACAGGAGGCGGCGCGCTCCTTATCATCGCGTCAATTTACCGATTTTCACCGGCGTTCCAGACACCGTGGATAGCGGGCTCTACACTCTGATTCATGCCGACAGAAGGACGCAAGCGCGATGCCCTTTCGACCGTTTTCCCTGATGCCCATCGTGGGCGCCATGTTACTGGGTGGGTGCGCCCTGGCTCCGGTCGATCGGACTCCTCCTCCTACGCCGGTGTCTCCGGCCCAGTTCGAGGCCGGGATCGATCGCCTTGAGGCTCAGCTCGTCGGTCAGTGTGGCCTGACCCAGGACATGCTGGCGGAGCGAGCCGGGCAAGATCGGCGCATGAGCGCCGATATTCGTGAAGTTGGCGGGTTGCTGCGCGGTTTGCGGGGGGATGTGGCGCGGCTTGACCAGGGCGATAGTGAAACGCAGACGGTCGTCAGCGAGTGCAGTGCCGAAGCGGCTGGTCTCGGCAACAAGGAGCTTGTCGGTCGCAGCGAATGGGTGGGCTTGCCGGATGTGGGGACCTATCTCAAGGCACGCATCGATTCCGGGGCCAATACCTCGTCGCTGTCCGCCACGGAGGTCACGACCTTCGAGCGTGATGGCGAGGACTGGGTGCGCTTCAAGTTGGGGCTCAGCGACGACGATGTCGTCGTCGAGAGCGTCAGGGACGAATGGATCGAGGCGCCGGTGGAGCGTGAGGTGCGCGTCGTCCAGTCTTCCGGCGAGGAGAGCCGGCCGGTCGTCAGCCTGCTGATGACGCTGGGCCCACTGCGTGAACCGGTAGAGTTCACGCTCAGTGACCGGACGCACCTGAGCTACCCCATCCTTCTTGGCCGCCGCTTCTTGATGGATATCGCCGTCATCGATGTGGCCGAGCACTATGTCCACCCCCGCCCGGAGTTTTCTGGCGGCGAATCAGCCGAAGAGGCGGATGATGACGAAGCCTCCGATCTCGACGATCAGGAACAGCCCTAGGCCATTCGTCGTCCCGCCGGGGCACTTTTCTCGCCGGCCCCGGCAGCCCGTTTTCAGCAAGGAAGAATCATGTCCAGACTGCCCTTTTATCTGATCGTCGCCCTGCTACTGGTCGTCGGGATCGTCATGAGCGTTCATCGCCACGTTCAGTTCGAGGTCCCCTGGACGCCGGGCGAACAGCGTCAGGTATGGGAGATTGAAGCCCAGGTAACCTTCGATGGCGAAGGCGAGTCGGCCAAGGTCGACATGGCCCTGCCCTCGTCTCAGCCGGGCTTTCGTGTGCTGACCGAGCATACGGCGTCACCCGGCTATGGCCTGGCGTTTTTACAGGAGAATGGGGCACGTCGTGCCGAATGGTCGACCCGTGAGGCCATCGGTGACCAGCGCCTGTACTACAGTGCCCAGGTACTCGTCGCCCCCAGCGCCCGCAAGGCAGGCTCCCTGCCACCGGCGCCGGAGGTACAGGACGTAGCCTGGGAGCGCCCCTATGACACCGCCGCCGATCAAGTCATCGCGCGGGCCTGGTCGCGTTCCTCCGATGCGTTCACCTTCGCTCGGGAACTGCTGCTCGACTTCACCGATGAGCGTCAGGGCGAGAACGCTCGCCTGCTGTTGACCCAGTTCGACCGTGTGCCGTTGCTCGTTCGCCTGCTCAACCAGGCCGGCGTCGCCGCTCAGGAAGTCAGCGGCCTGGTGCTCGATAGCGGCCGCCGTCGTCAGAGCCTGGCCTCGTGGGTGGAGGTCTATGATGGCGACAAGCGCGAGTTGTTCAATCCGGTCAATGGCGCCCAAGGCCGTCCGGATAACCTGTTGCTGTGGGAGAACGCCGGCCAGGCCGTCCTGGAGGTCGAAGGCGGCAGCAATTCACGCATCTCCTTCTCGATGCTATCGCGCAATCAGCCCGCTGCCGCCGCGGTGCGCAGCCAGTTGGCCAAGGACGAGGACACGCTGCTCAACTTTTCCATTCATAGCCTCCCGCTTGAAGAGCAGGCGCTGTTTCAGACCATCCTGCTGATTCCCATTGGGGCCTTGGTGGTCGTATTGCTGCGGGTACTGGTGGGGATCAAGACCTCGGGCACCTTCATGCCGGTATTGATCGCCCTGGCCTTCATTCAGACCACCCTGCTCACCGGCCTGGTCGGCTTTCTGCTCGTGGTCGCGGTCGGCCTTGTCATCCGAAGTTATCTTTCACACCTGAACCTGCTTCTGGTGGCGCGAGTGTCGGCGGTGATCATCACGGTCATCGCCATCATCTCTATCTTCACCGTGATGTCCTATCGCTTCGGCTTGAACGCGGGTCTCACCATCACCTTTTTCCCGATGATCATCCTGTCCTGGACCATCGAGCGGATGTCGATTCTGTGGGAAGAGGAAGGCCCCAAGCAGGTGCTGGTTCAGGGCGGCGGCAGCCTGCTGACGGCGGTGCTGGCCTACCTCGCCATGAATAACCCGTGGATTCGCCATATCACGTTCAACTTCCTCGGCGTCCAGCTGATCCTGATGGCATTCATCCTGCTGCTGGGTAACTACACCGGTTATCGCCTGCTCGAACTGCGCCGGTTCAAGCCGGTGACGGAGGACTGAGGCATGCGCAACTGGACCACGCCAGCGAAGCTCGAGGCCAAGGGCATCATCGGCATGAATCGGCGCAACATTCGCTACATCGGACGTTATAACAGCCGCAAGCTTTACCCGCTGGTCGATGACAAGCTCAAGACCAAGCTCCTGGCAGAAGAATATGGCATCGCCACACCGCGTCTGATCGGCACGGTGACCACCCAGTTCGGGGTCAAGCATATTGCCGAGATGCTCGCCGGTCAGACAGGGTTCGTGATCAAGCCGGCCAAGGGCAGTGGCGGCAAGGGCATCCTCGTCATCGAACGGGTCGAGGGCAAGCACTTCATCAAGCCCAGCGGCGCCGAGCTCGACATCGAGGATATCGAGCGGCATGTGTCCAATATCCTGTCCGGACTCTACTCGCTGGGCGGGTCGCCGGATGTCGCCCTGGTCGAGGCCCTGATCAATTTCGATACTGGGTTTGCCGCCTATAGCTACGAAGGTGTTCCGGATATTCGAGTGATCGTTTTCAAGGGCTATCCGGTGATGGCGATGATGCGGCTATCGACCGCGGCCTCGGACGGCAAGGCCAACCTGCACCAGGGTGCTGTGGGGGTCGGCATCGACATCGCCAGTGGGCGAGCCGTGCGCGGTGTTCAGTTCGACCGTTCCCGCAGTGACCATCCGGATACCGGGCATGAACTGGCCAGCCTGCAGATTGGCGGCTGGACCACCCTGCTGGAGCTGGCCTCGAGCTGCTTTGAGATGACCGGACTTGGCTATCTGGGCACCGACATGGTGCTGGATCGCGATCTCGGGCCGATGTTGCTGGAGCTCAACGCGCGCCCTGGCCTGGCGATTCAGATGGCTAACGGCGAAGGACTGCGCGGTCGCCTCGAACTGATCGAGCAACAACCGGAAGGCGTTTCGGTCGCCGAGCGCGTCGCCTTCGCCCAGCACCATTTTGCGCGACAAGGTGAATTGCAGGACGCGCCGGCCGTGGCCATCTGAATTTCTCGACGGCAGCGCAGCAGCCCCAGCCGACGAGGCCGTCGGCTGGCCGCCCCGTCGGCCAGCGGGTAGAATGGGGCTCCGCTCTTTGTGATGGGCCCTTCGCGCTTCGTGAAGTGGCCGTCCGACATCCGCTACCAGGGACGCCATGACCGACTCTGCCCTGCTTCATCAGGCCGAACAGCAATGCCAGCGACGCGGCGTTCGCTTCACCCCGATTCGTCGCCGGGTGCTCGAGCTGATCGCCGAGGCCAGCGGTGGGTTGAAAGCCTATGACCTGCTCGATCGGCTCGCCGAGGGCCATGCCGCGGCCAGGCCACCGACGGTCTATCGGGCGTTGGAGTTTCTGATCGAACAAGGGCTCGTGCATCGCATCGAGTCCCTCAACGCCTACGTGGCTTGCCCGTGTCCCGAGCACGCGCATCGCTTTCAGCTCCTGATCTGCCGCGATTGCGGCCTGGTCGAGGAGCTGCACCTGGACGAGATCAATGACCAGTTGTCGACCCAGGCCAAGGCGCTTGGGTTCAAGGTTCAGCGCCAGACCATCGAGCTGCTCGGGTTGTGTCAAGCCTGCCAACCTCATTGACCCACGTGGCGGCCCGCCGCCTCGCACTGCCTGGATCGCCCCATGTCTGAGATCTTCAAGCGCCTCGAACGCGCCGCCACCGACAGCACCATGGCCATTGGTCAGCTACTCGACGCCATACGTTTCAACGACGACGGCCTGCTGCCGGCCATCGCCCAGCAGCACGATAGCGGTGAGGTGTTAATGATGGCGTGGATGAATCATGAAGCCTTGCTGGAGACGTTGTCGACCGGTCGGGTGTGCTACTTCTCCCGCTCCCGCGCAAGACTCTGGCGCAAGGGCGAATCCTCCGGCCAGCAGCAACGGCTGGTCAGCGCGGCACTGGATTGTGATGGCGATACCCTGTTGCTGCAGGTGGATCAGACTGGGCCTGCCTGCCACACCGGGCGCAGGAGCTGCTTCTACCTGGGCCTGGAAGGCGACACCGCCCGTATCACCAGTGCCCCTCTGATCGATCCTGATGCGCTGTATGCCAACAAGGGCTGACCGGCGAAGTGATCGTCGGCGGGGGTATCGCCCATGACTCGGTTCGCGCCCCTTGTTGCCCTGCCAAGGCGATGCATAGCCGCCTTGGCCATCGGCCTGATCGCCGTCTACCAGAAGCTCTTAAGTCCCCTGCTCGGCCCACGCTGTCGCTACTGGCCGAGCTGCTCGCACTACAGCCGTGAAGCCATCGAAACTCACGGCCCGTTGCGGGGCGGCTGGTTGGCACTGAAGCGAATCCTGCGCTGCCACCCCGGCGCCGAAGGCGGCATCGACCCTGTGCCGGGAGGCCCGAGCGAGACGATCTGTCGTGAGGACCCGGATCTCGATGATCGCTACCGTCTTCGCACCGACGCATTCGGCCATGACGTGCTAGACGAGACAGCCGGTATCGATGCTAGCGCTCGAGCGGAGCGTCCATCGGAAGATAAGGCGTGCGGAGCGCGGCAAGGCCAGCGGCGCTCCTCATGATCGTCTCGCCGTTCGCGTTACTGTACTCGAGAGGGGCTTAGCGTGCCTTAGGCGATCTCTTGCCCCGCCACCTGGTAGATACGCTCGAGCATGCTGTTCAGGCCGTTGCTGCGCGTCGGTGACAAGTGCTTATCCAGGCCCAGGTCCTTGAGGAAATGGGGGCTGGTAGCGACGATGTCGGCGGGCTTGCGGTCATTGTAGATGCGCAGCAACACGGCAATCAGCCCCGAGACGATGGCGGCATCCGAGACGGCATCGAAGTGCAGTGCATCGCCGCGGCGCTCATGGCGCATCCAGACGTTGGACTGGCAGCCCTGAATCTTCAGCTCATCGGCTTTCCAGGCCTCGGGGAACTCCGCCAGCGCCTTGCCCATGTCGATGATGTACTGATAGCGATCCATCCAGTTGTCGAAAAGCTCGAATTCCTCTACCAGGTCCTGTTGAGCCTGTTCGGGGGTTATCTCGGTGGTCATGGCAACTCCTTGGGTCATCGCGCGATTATACCGTTCGCCGGCGGTCCCCGTCGTCCCCTGGTCGGCGTGACCTTCACCGTCCGCCGAGGCCAGATGCGCAAGACCCGGGCTTGGCGCAGGCGGGACAATGCTACACTGTGGCGCCCGCCTGACTCGCCGCCGACGTGTCCGCCGAGTAGCACCGCGGCTGTCGCTGTTGGGGCCGCCGGGTTCCGAGGCGTCAAGACGCGGAGGATACCCCGAGGGTCGGGGCTCGCAGAGCGAAACCGGATGCCAGGAAAGGAGTGCCAAGGATGACCACCGAGCGAAAGGACAGGAAGCTCGATGCGCTGGAACGGGAGCTGGACGAGTATCTCGACGAACCTGGCCTTGGCAGCGTCACAGAGCAATCATCGACACCCGCAAGGTCGCGGCCGTCGCTCTCGCGGCAGCAGCTCGAGGACATCATCGAGCACCTGGCCGCCGAACGGCGCGCCAAGCGCGCCGCCATCACCGCCAACCTGCTGGACCTGCTGGATCGCGCGGGGACCACCGTGGGCGCACTCTCCTTGATCGCGCTGTTCTTCGCCGACAAGGCCGGCGAGCATGGCGACCTGCTGGTCGCCAACACCGCGAAGCCGCTGTGGGGCGCGGCTATTGGCTTCGGCCTGGCCGTCGTGGCATCCTACAGCAAAGCCCTACTCACCTGGAGGGGTAAGTGATGACCTTTCATATCGCCATGTTGATCATGCTGATGGCCACGCTAGGCCTGTCCTACGCCGCCTACCGGCTCGACAAGGGCTACAAGTCAGACGTCAAGGCGCTAACCGATCACGCACAGCGCTACATGGCCCGCAAGCACGGCTCGATGAAGCCCTGACCGCTCTGCGCGGATGATTGCCCTCAGATCATGACAATCAGACCATGAACCCCCCTGCCGGTGAGCCGGCAAGGGGTTTCGTCGTGCGCCTCGGCGGCGGTGCCGACCGATGTCGCCGCCAGCACTTATCTCAGCGCTCTGCTGCGTCGGGCAGCTGATGCGCCGACTGCTGGCGATGCCATTCCTCGTCTTCGGCATGCAGGTAGCGAGCGGTGGTGTCGAGGCGCGAATGGCGTGCGGTTTCGGCCAGGTAGCGAAGCTCGACGCCGGCCTGAGCCTGGTGCGTCAGCGCCGTGTGCCGCAGCCAGTGCGGCGTCGCCTCACGCAGGCGTGCCACCGCCTGAGGACTACCCTCTTCAGCCTCCAGAGCGTCTGCGGCACGCTGGAAGGTGCCTCGAATCAATCGATATAGCTGATTGTCGCCGAGCGGCGAGAGGCCATCACGCCGCCGCAAGACCGGCCCCCGGTCTCCGGCAGGCCGGGCCGGCAATCCCCACGCCAGGCGTGACTCACCGAGCAGGTCGAGCAGGTCCGACGGCACAGGAATGCTCGCCGCCTTGCCGCCCTTGCCGACGACGTTCCACCACCAGCGCCCCTCCCTGACAATGAAGTCATCCATGCGCGCGGCGCTCATCTCGCCGATGCGCGGTGCCAGCAGGTAAGCAAACCCGAACACGAGGCGCATGCGCCGCGCCTCACGCCCTTCCGCATCGGACTGTGCCTTGTTGTCTTGCTCGCACAGCCACTGCCACAGCCAATCCCACAGCGGTCGCTCCAGGTAGCGCTCGATCCGGGCACGGCGATTGTCGAGTCGCCGGCCCTTGTCTCGCATCAAGCGAAAAGGGTTGTGGGATACCCAGCCGGCCTCGCCAAGCCAGGCCATCATGGCTTGAAGAATGACCATACTCTGCCGCCGACTCGCCGGCGACAGGGGACCGCGAAACGGGCGCCAGCGCGGGTCGGTACGTGGCCTGACCGGCCCGATCCAGCGTTCGCGGGGGGACGGATCGCCGAGAAAGCTCTCGTAATCGTCGAGGTGATGGCGGCGCAGTGCACTCAGCGTCAGGGCGTGCTCGCCAAGCCACAGCAGCAGCCGTTCGGCCTCGCGGCGATACGCACGCCGAGTGCTTGGGCTCTGTTGGTACTCGGACAGCCAGGCCGCGACGGCCTGGGCATCGGTGTCGGCGACGATGCCTGGTGCCGAGTTACCCGCAACGACCGCCCCATGCGGCAGGGCGATCGCACCGGGGCCATCGGCAGCCTCAAGCTCAGGGGAACGTCGCCTGCTCATGACATGCTCATCGGTCGGCTCCGTTGCCGGCGTTACTGCCCCCGCACTGGGGGCCGGTCCTGTTCTGACGCCCCGCTGTCAGGGGCCCCGGCTAGCGCCATACGGCGTGGAAGCCAGGCCGCGCACGCATCGATTATGCCAGATTTCGACCTCGCCGGAGAGCTGGTGGACCTCGACCGGCGCCCTTTCCTGGCGGAGGCGAGATGGCGCCCCCGCCCTTGCCGGCGGCTCCTTGCTTGCGATTGCTTGAGATAGCTGGCGCAGGCAAACTCAGTGCGACAGCATTTCCTCCACGATCTCCTCGCCATCCAGGTCGGCAGGATAGTAGGTCGGCCAGTTCGTGACCTCTTCCAGCAGCGCTTCTCGATCATCCCCCCAATAGAGGTGGTAGTGACCGGCATCGGTCGGGTAGATCGCATGATCGCTGAACTGAATGAACGCCGGAGCGCCCTGGCCATCGCCGTGTTCGAGCGCGAAGATGTACCTCACGCCCCGATTTCCGGCCTCGTACGTCAGGATCTCATAGCCATCGTAGGCGTACTCGCCAACGCTTTCGTGCCCGTCGGCAAAAAAGGAGACGGAATCGCCTTCGATCACCACGCGGTCGACGTCCGTGCGATACCCCCTGTCATAGTACTGCTTGATCTCTGCGACGGTGCTTTCGTCATTCTGCTCGACCTTGTGCGCAAAGACGTCATCGAGGGTGCCATCTTGCAGATAGGGATACACCGACTGCCAGTCGCCTTCCCAGTCGGACAGCGAGCGATCCTCGACCTGGCTATCCTCGAAGTGTCCGGCATAGATGTCGTTATCATGGTCATGGTCGTGGTCGTGTCCATGGTCATGACCGTCTTGCTCGCCGGAAGCGGATGGACCGCTCTCGGCGGTGGCTATGGGGGCTCCCGCCATGGTCAGCAAGCCGATGACAACGACACCCATGGTCTTGGGTAATACTGGATTCATGCTAAAGGTTCCTTGCCTGATTCTTGAGTAGTTCTTGCGTGGTTGATGCGTGGTTGATACGTGGTTGATGCGTGTGGTGGATGGAGAGGGCCGAGACAGGCGCTGCCGGCCTTGGGCCTGCCGCCATGGCCTAAGGCAAGCCCCGTGACGGCGAACTCTCCAAGGTATTCACTACGACGTTCTTTGTAACGTTCTCTACAACGCTCGGCGCGACGTTCTGTCTGGCGGGCCGTGCAACTTCCAATGCCATTACCAAGAGAGGACTCTGCCGCCAGGCCGATCCCCTTCCCCACCCTGTCTTGCGTAGATCACGCCAGGGGTGTGGGCGAGATATGCACGTTATGTTATCTCATATCATTAAATCTGCAAGCCTCATGGCGATGACCCCCTTCAGGCCCTCTCCTCCCAGGCCATCTCCTCCCAAGCCATCTCCTCCCAAGCCATCTCCTCCCAAGCCATCTCCTCCCAAGCCATCTCCTCCCAAGCCATCTCCTCCCAAGCCATCTCCTCCCAAGCCATCTCCTCCCAAGCCATCTCCTCCCTGGTCCTCGGCCCATCCACATGGATCATCGCTGGGCATGGAGCCGGCCGTAGTGGCATAAAATCAAGATAAGGCGCGTAATCTTGATTATATGTTCATATCCGTAATATAAATTACGTATTTAAACAATACGTAATTACAGCTATTCTGTCGTGAAACGGCGTCTCGCGCCATGCCAAGGCTCACCCGGGCGGCATGTCAGCACCCTGTCAGCACCCTGGTCCGGGCGGGTCGGCAGCCTTCGATAGCCACGGGCCGTCATCGGCGTGGCGTTAGCCGGCATCGATCAGGCATCATTCACTTACGCAGGGGAGTTCCCCTCCGCCCAAGGAGAGAGTCATGGCCCGAACCGGGATCACATTCGATGACGTGCAGCGCGCCATCGATACCCTGCTGCAACGCCAGGAGGCCCCTAGCGTGCAGAAGGTGCGCGACATTCTCGGCACCGGCAGTTTCACCACCATCAGCGATCACCTGCGGGAATGGCGAACCCAGCGCGAGCAGCGTCGCGATGTGCCGCCGCCCCAGGGCATGCCGGTGGAACTCCAGGGCCTGGCAGAAGAGCTATGGGGCCAGGCTCAGGCGCTGGCCACCGAGAATCTCGGTCACTACCGCGAGGAGGCCAACCGCCGAGTGGAGGCCGCCCAGGAGGCCGTCGCCGAGGCCAATCGCCGCGCCGAGGACGCCGAACAGCGTGAATCCGCCCTCGCCGCCCACATGGCCACCACCGACAAGCGCCTCCAGGAATGCGTGGCCGAGTTCACCCGCCTCGAGTCGACGACTCAGGGATTGGAGCAGCAGGTCGAGAAGGAGCGCCATCGGGCCGCTCAGCTGGATGACCAGCTAGGCCGTCTGCAGCAGGAGAACGAGCGTCAGGGCAAAGAACATCAGGAGGTGCTGGCGACGCACCAGGCCGAGCACAAAGAGCGCTTGCGTCAGGAAGAGCAACGCCACGAAAGTGCGGAGTCGCGCTTGATGGCCCTGCTCGATGGTGCCCGCCAGGAGCGCCAGGCCGCCGAGAAGTCTCACGCTCAGCGACTCAAGCAGGCAGAACACCGCAACGATCTCGTTCAGCAACAGCTTCATACGGCCCGCTCCGATCTGGGCGAAGAAGAGAAGCGTCATCGCGAGACACAGCTGGCGAAATCACGCGCCGACGAGAACGCCAGGGCCAAGGCCAACGAGATCGCGATGCTTAACGAGCGCATAGAGGAACAGCGGCGTCAGGCATCGATGCAGGCAGAGCGCTTGAGTGCCCTGGAGGCCAAGCTCGACGAACGGCTGTGGACCCTGACACGTGCACAGGAAGCCGAGCACAAGACCGAGCAGGAACAGAAGAGTCGCAAGCAGCGGGTCAAGGAAGACGCGCAGGCATCAAGAGACGCCGCCCGGGAGGCCGGAACCGATTCGCGTGGCGAGTAAGGGGGCTGTGTTGCGCCGGTGGCGACAAGGCGCCCCACCGGCGCGTTGAATCCCGTGCCTGGCGCTGTGACGCCCTGGTAACGCGCGAAGGTGCGAAGGTGCGAAGCCACAAGAAGGCGCAGCCCAAAAAGAGACGCGCCGCCCCCGAGGGGCGGGGCCGCCGCGTCTCGCTTCAATCTTCTATGTGCCGGGCGATCGCTCGTCGGCAAGCTGTGGGCTGTCTATTCTAACGATCACCATCAGCAATAGCCTAACGACCACCATCAGCAATGGTCTAACGACCACCATCAGCAATGGTCTAACGACCGCCATCAGCGATAGTAGGCATTGGTGGTGTCGGTATGGTCGGTGACGTCACGAATACCGGCGAGCTCGGGAATACGCTCCATCAGGGTCTTTTCGACGCCTTCCTTGAGGGTCAGGTCGACCGCCGCGCAGCCCTGGCAGCCACCACCGAAGGCGAGCACGGCAATCTGCTCCTCGGTCAGCTGGACCAGCTTGATCTCGCCACCGTGGGCGGCAAGGCCTGGGTTGATCTCGCTATACAGAATGTAGTTGATACGGTCCTCAAGCGGGCTATCGGCGTTGACCTTGGGCATCTTGGCGTTAGGCGCCTTGATGGTCAGCTGCCCACCCATGCGGTCGGCATTGAAGTCGACGACCGCCTCTTCAAGAAACGCCAGGCTGTTGGCGTCCAGATACACGGCGATCTTGTCGAGCTCCAGGCGCTCGTCGCTCGGCTCTTCCTCGCCCGGGCGACAGTAAGCCAGGCAGGTCTCGGCGTAGGGCGTGCCCGGCTGGGTGATGAAGATCCGCACCGCAATACCCTCGACGCCCTGCTTTTCGAGCAGTTCCGCCAGATAATCCTGTGCGCTGTCGGTGATCTGGATGTTCTCGCTCATGGGTCTCTCGCTACTGTTCGTCCCGCAGGTTCGGCCGTTGGCCTCGCGGGGTAAGGATGGGGTCATGGTAAGCGACACCATGCCGAGACACAATCCCGAGCAATTCACTCGGGATTGTCTTTCCCCTGCCGCCGGGCCGCGCACTTTGGTAACATGACGCGCCCCGACGAGTCCCTAGGGCCTGGCGCCTAGAGATGGGGGCACTCGTCCACCGACACAAGATCACGACCACAAGAATCTGTTCGTTGACCCTGACACTTCGCTCTTCGCTGGAGACACCTCTGCCCATGGCCGCCGTTTCGACCGCCCAGACCGCCCATCTGACCGACAGCCTCAACGAGCGCATCCTGATGCTGGATGGAGGCATGGGGACCATGCTCCAGAACGCCTCACTCAGCGAGGCCGATTTTCGCGGCGAGCGTTTCAAGGACTGGCCAAGCGATCTCAAGGGCAACAATGACCTGCTGGCGCTGACCTGCCCGGAGCTCGTCTCACGAATTCATCGCGCTTATCTCGAGGCCGGTGCCGACATCATCGAGACCAACACCTTCAACTCGACGCAGCTGTCCCAGTCCGACTACGGCATGGAAGCGCTCGCCGCCGAGTTGAATCGCGAAGCGGCGCGGCTAGCGCGCCAGGTCTGCGACGCGGTCGGCGCCGAGACCGGCATTCCTCGCTACGTGGCCGGCGTGCTGGGGCCGACCTCGCGTACGGCGTCGCTGTCCCCGGACGTCAATGATCCGGCCAAGCGCAACGTCACCTTCGACGCATTGCGCGACAACTATCGTGAAGCCGCCATTGCGCTGATCGACGGCGGGGCCGATCTGATCATGATCGAGACCATCTTCGACACCTTGAACGCCAAGGCCGCCATCTACGCCCTCGAGCAGCTCTTCGACGAAACCGGCGTGCGCCTGCCGGTGATGATCTCCGGGACCATCACCGACGCCTCCGGTCGGACGCTGTCGGGCCAGACCACCGAGGCATTCTGGAACTCGGTGCGCCACGCGCGTCCCTTGAGTGTGGGCCTCAACTGTGCCCTGGGTGCCGAGGAGCTGCGTCCGTACGTCGAGGAGCTGGCGACCAAGGCCGACACCTTCGTCTCGGCGCACCCCAACGCCGGCCTGCCCAACGAGTTCGGCGAGTACGACCAGACGCCGGAAGAGATGGCCGAGATCGTCGCCGAGTTTGCCGCCAGCGGTCTGGTCAACATCATTGGCGGCTGCTGTGGATCGACCCCGGAACATATCGCCGCGATCCACCGTGCCATCGCTGGCCTCAAGCCCCGCAAGCTGCCCGAGCGCAGCGTAGCCTGTCGGCTGTCGGGTCTCGAGCCGTTCAACATCGAGCACGAGTCGCTGTTCGTCAACGTCGGTGAGCGCACCAATATCACCGGCTCTGCCCGCTTCAAGCGCTTGATCGTGGAAGAAGACTTCACCACCGCGCTGGAGGTGGCCCTGGAACAGGTCGAGAACGGCGCCCAGGTCATCGACATCAACATGGACGAGGGCATGCTCGAGTCCCAGGAAGCCATGGTCCGCTTCCTGAACCTGATCGCCGGCGAGCCGGATATCTCCCGGGTGCCGATCATGGTCGACTCGTCCAAGTGGGAGATCATCGAAGCCGGCCTCAAGTGCATCCAGGGCAAGGCGGTGGTCAACTCGATCTCGATGAAGGAAGGTGAGGAAGCCTTTCGTCATCAGGCCACCGAGTGCCGACGCCATGGCGCGGCGGTGGTGGTCATGGCCTTCGACGAAACCGGCCAGGCGGATACCTTCGCGCGCAAGACCGAGATCTGCGAGCGGGCCTATCGCCTGCTGGTCGATGAGATCGGCTTCCCGGCCGAGGACATCATCTTCGACCCGAACATCTTCGCCATCGCCACGGGTATCGAGGAGCACGACAACTACGCCGTGGACTTCATCGAGGCGACGCGCTGGATTCGCGAGCACCTGCCCCACGCCATGGTGTCCGGTGGCGTCTCCAACGTGTCCTTCTCGTTTCGCGGGAACAACGCTGTGCGCGAGGCCATTCACTCGGTATTTCTCTATCACGCCATTCGCGCGGGACTGACCATGGGCATCGTCAATGCCGGCCAGCTGGCCGTCTACGACGACCTGCCCGAGGAGCTGCGCGAGGCGGTCGAGGACGTGGTGCTCAATCGCCGCACCGACAGCACCGAGCGCCTTCTGGAGATCGCCGACAAGTTCAAGGGTGACGGTTCCGGCGGCGAGAAGAAAGAAGACCTGGAGTGGCGCAGCTGGGAGGTCGAGAAGCGTATCGCCCACTCGCTGGTCAAGGGCATCACCGCCTACATCGTGGAAGATACCGAGCTCGCTCGCCAGCGGGCCGAGCGTCCTATTCAAGTCATCGAAGGCCCGTTGATGGACGGCATGAACGTGGTCGGCGACCTGTTCGGTGCCGGCAAGATGTTCCTGCCCCAGGTGGTCAAGTCGGCGCGGGTGATGAAACAGGCGGTGGCCTATCTGATTCCCTATATCGAAGCCGAGAAGACCGAAGACACCAAGGCCAAGGGCAAGATCGTCATGGCCACCGTCAAGGGCGACGTCCATGACATCGGCAAGAACATCGTCGGCGTGGTGCTTCAGTGCAACAACTACGATGTGGTCGACCTTGGCGTGATGGTGCCCGCCGAGAAGATCCTGCAGACCGCCCGCGAGGAGAAGGCCGACATCATCGGCCTCTCCGGCCTGATCACCCCGTCGCTGGACGAGATGGTCCACGTCGCCAAGGAAATGAAGCGCCAGGGCTTCGAGCTGCCCTTGCTGATCGGCGGGGCCACGACCTCCAAGGCCCACACCGCGGTCAAGGTCGACCCGCAGTACGACAATCCGGTGATCTACGTTACCGATGCCTCGCGTGCCGTGGGGGTCGCCGGCCGCCTGCTGTCGGGCGAATTGAAGGGGCCCTACGTCGCCGAGATCGCCGCGGAGTACGAGAAGGTTCGCGAGCGCAACGCCAAGCGACGCCCGAAGGCCGCGGATCTTGACTACGCCAGCGCCTGCGCACGCAAGCCGGCCATCGACTGGCAGGGCTATACACCGCCAGAGCCCAGCTTTACCGGTCTCAAGGTGTTCGATGACTACGACCTGCACGAATTGCTCGAGCGCATCGACTGGACGCCCTTCTTCATGAGCTGGGAGCTGGCCGGCAAGTACCCGAAGATTCTCGATGACGAGGTAGTGGGTGAGGCGGCGCGCAGTCTATTTCAGGACGCCCAGGTCATGCTCCAGCGCCTGGTCGATGAAAAGCTGATCAAGGCCCGCGGTGTCATCGGTATGTGGCCGGCTAACACCGTCGACAACGACGTGATCGAGGTCTATGGCGATGCCAGCCGCACGACGGTGGTCGAGCAGCTGCACCACATTCGCCAGCAGACCACCAAGAATCGTGAAGGTGTGTGCTACAGCCTGGCCGACTTCGTGGCACCCAAGGAAGCCGGCAAGGCCGATTGGATCGGCGGCTTTGCGGTGACCGCAGGTCACGGCGTTGAGGAGCTATCGGCGGCCTACAAGGCCAAGGGCGATGACTATAACGCGATCATGGTTCAGGCCCTGGCCGATCGCCTCGCCGAGGCCTTCGCCGAACATATCCACGAGCGTGTGCGCCGTGAGTACTGGGGCTACGTGCCGGAAGAACACCTCGACAACGAGGCCCTGATCGCCGAGAAGTACCAGGGCATCCGCCCTGCCCCCGGCTACCCGGCCTGCCCGGACCATACCGAGAAGGCGACCCTGTTCCGAATGCTCGATGCCACCGCCAACACCGGGCTCGACCTGACCGAGAGTTTCGCCATGTGGCCGGCCGCGGCGGTATCCGGCTGGTACTTCGCGCATCCGCAGTCGAAGTACTTCTCCACCGGCAAGATCACCCGCGATCAAGTCGAGGCACTGGCTCGACGCAAGAACATGCCGCTTGAAGACATGGAACGCTGGCTATCGCCGGTGCTGTCCTACGACCCGGCATGATGGTAACCGGGCCCGACTCGCCGGCGGCTAAACGGATAGACCCGCCGTCGGGTTGCACGTTCTCGAATGCTGCCCCGGGGGACGAGCCCCCCGGGTCGAGGAACGGTCCTCGCCATGCTGCCTGAGGCCAAGCGTTGCCAGACCATCGTCAGGCTGGCCCTGCCGATCGTGGCGGCGATGCTGACCCAGAGCCTTTTGAACCTGGTCGATGCGGCCATGGTCGGCACCCTCGGTGACGTTGAGCTGGCCGCGGTAGGCATCGGCGGGTACGCCACCTTCCTGATCAGCGCCTGTGTGTTCGGACTGTCGTCCGGCGTCCAGGCCCAGGTCGCACGCCGCCACGGTGAGCAAGCATTGGCGCGACGCGGCGACGGTCTGGTGGCGGGGCTGGTCATCGCGCTGGTGGTCGCACTGCCGCTGTCCGCGGCGTGCCTGTGGTGGGCGCCACGGCTGCTGAGTGCGATCAACTCGGACCCGGCAGTCACCGCGATCGCCGTCGACTACTTCCGCTGGCGGGTGGTGTCGCTGACGCCCGTGGCCTTGATCCTGTGTTTTCGCGGGTACTGGAACGGCGTGCAGCAGACCGGCATTGCCCTGCGCATCATCGTGCTCACGCATCTGGTCAATATCGTCATCAGCTACGCCTTGATCTTCGGCCACTGGGGGCTGCCTGCCATGGGAGCCAGCGGAGCCGGGCTCGGCACAGCACTATCGCTATGCGTCGGCCTCGCGGCCTGGGCCGCCATCACCATCAAGCGGGCGCCCGGCATCGCCTGGCGCCGCCCCGACCTCGCCACCCTGACGACGACGCTGCGCCTCGCCACCCCCCACTCCTTTCAGCAACTGTGGTTTGCCGCAGGCTACGCCGTCTTGTTCTGGATCCTTGGTCAGATCGGCACCAGCAGCGTGGCCGTGGGCCATGTGCTCGTCAACCTGTCACTGCTGCTGATCCTGCCCGGGGTCGGCCTTGGCATGGCGGCGATGAGCCTGGTCGGCGAGGCCCTCGGCCAGCAGACTCCCGAAGACGCCCACCGCTGGGGCTGGGACGTGGTACGCATGGCGTGGCTCAGCTTATCGACGCTGGCACTGCCGATGCTGATCTTTCCCGAAACGATACTGGCCGTGTTCCTGCACGACCCGGACTTGATCGCCCTGGGGATCGAGCCGCTGCGACTTACGGCCCTGATGATCGTCATCGACGCCGCCGCCCTGGTGTTCACCCAGGCCTTGCTGGGGGCTGGCGCCAACCGAGCCGTCATGTCCGTGACGCTCGCGACCCAGTGGCTGGTGTTCCTGCCGCTGGCCTGGTGGCTCGGCGTCCACCAGGGCCTGGGGCTGGCCGCCATCTGGTGGTGCCAGCTCGGCTATCGCGTGCTCAACTCGACGGCTTTTGTGTTGATCTGGCAACGTCGGCATTGGCAGGCGATACCGGTCTGACAGATGCCTAATTACTTTTTGCACGTAAACTATGAAGATTTATTCTTTTATAGAATAATGGCGGGCAGGTAAGGTTGCCCGCAACGTCCCGTCATTCTCAGGCTGCAGGAACGCGCTGAATGTATCGCTACGACAATCATGATCAGACCCTGGTCGACGAACGCGTCGAGCAGTTCCGTGACCAGATGCGCCGCTATCTCGAGGGCAAGATCAGTGAAGACGAGTTTCTGCCCATCCGGGTGCAGAACGGTCTTTACGTGCAGCGTTACGCTCCGATGCTGCGCATCGCCATTCCCTACGGCATGCTGGCCTCCTATCAGCTGCGTAAGCTTGGTGAGATCGCCGCACGCTACGATCGTGGCTACGGTCATTTCACGACCCGCACCAACCTGCAGTTGAACTGGCCGAAGCTCGAGGACGTGCCGGACATGCTGGCCGAGCTTGCCAGCGTCCAGATGCACGCCATTCAGACCAGCGGCAACGACATTCGCAACACCACCACCGACCAGTTCTCCGGCATCGCCGGCGACGAAGAGGTGGATCCGCGTCCGTGGTGCGAACTGATTCGCCAGTGGTCGACCTTCCACCCCGAGTTCTACTATCTGCCGCGCAAGTTCAAGATCGCCGTCACCGGTGCCGATGAGGACCGTGCCGCGATTCAGGTTCACGATGTCGGCCTTCGCCTGTGGCGTAACGATGCCGGCGACGTCCGCATCAAGGTGCTGGTCGGTGGCGGCCTCGGCCGCACGCCGATGATCGGCGCGACGATCCGCGAAGACCTCCCGTGGCAGCACCTGCTGACCTACCTGGAGGCGATCCTGCGGGTCTATAACCAGTTCGGGCGTCGCGACAACAAGTTCAAGGCGCGCATCAAGATCCTGACCAAGGCGCTCGGCATCGACGAAATGCGTCGCCGCGTCGAAGAGGAATGGGCGCATCTGAAAGACGGTGTCCAGACCCTCAATCAGCAGGCCATCGACGATATGGCCAAGCACTTCGTCGAGCCGCCGCGTCGCACCATCGACACGTCTGCCATCGAGGCCTACGAGGCCCTGCGTCGCGATAACCGCGCCTTCGCCCGCTTCGTCACCAATAACGTGACAGACCACAAGGTGGCGGGCTACAAGGCCGTTACCTTGTCGCTCAAGCGCAAGGGTCAGTCACCCGGCGACGTCACGTCCCAGCAGATGGCCGACATTGCCGATCTTGCCGATGACTACAGCTTCGGTGAACTGCGCGTGACCCACGAGCAGAATCTGGTGTTGACCGACGTCGCCGTCGACCGCATCGAGGCCCTATGGCAGCGCCTCGAGGAATTAGGCCTCGCCAACCCGACCGTGGGCACCCTGGCGGATCTGATCTGCTGCCCCGGTGGCGACTATTGCGCCCTGGCCAATGCCAAGTCGATTCCCATCGCCGAGGCCATTCAGGAACGCTTCGAGAGCCTCGATTTCCTGTATGACCTGGGGCCGCTGGATCTCAATATCTCGGGTTGCATGAACGCCTGTGGCCACCACCACGTAGGCCATATCGGCATCCTCGGCGTCGACAAGAAAGGCGAGGAGTACTACCAGATATCCCTCGGCGGCAGCCAGGGTAATAGCTCGTCGCTGGGCAAGATTCTAGGGCCGTCGTTCTTCCGTGAAGACGTGCCTTCGGTCATCGACAAGGTGCTGCAGGTGTATGTTGGCGCCCGTCAGCCCGACGAAGCCTTCATCGACACCTATCGCCGCATCGGTCTGAAGCCGTTCAAGGAGCACGTATATGCCTGAGCAGTCCACCCCACGTCCGCTGATCAAGGATCGCCAACTGGCCGAGGATGCCTGGGTCCGCCATGACGACGACGGCGCGCCGCAAGGCGTTCGGGCCATCGTGCGCCTCGACCTGTGGCTCGCGGCCGACGAGCGTGAGTCCCTTGCCCCGTGGCTGCCGAGCGACATCGAGCTCGACGAGTCCACCGTCGAGGCGCTGCGTAAGGCCCCCGTGATTGCCATCGACTTCCCCAAGTTCACCGACGGTCGTGGCTACAGCCTGGCTCGGGTGCTGCGCGAACGCCATGGCTACACAGGCGAGATCCGCGCCGTGGGCGACGTGCTGATCGACCAGCTGTTTTCCATGTCGCGCTGCGGCTTCAATGCCTTTTCGCTGCGTGAGGATCAGGTTGTCGAGGACGCGCTCAACGCCTTGAACACCTTCTCGCGCCATTACCAGGTCTCCATCGACAATCCAGAGCCGATGTTCCTGCGCCGCCAGCGTGAGGCCCGTGAACGCCAGCGTGAGACAGCCGTGGCGTGATGGGCCGATGAGCCTCGGCTCACCCGTTTCCCTAGCCGTCGCCGCAGACACGCCAACGCCGCCCTATGGGGCGGCGTTGGCGTGTCTGGGGAAGAATCGCTGGTCATCTCGCCCCTTGCTTGGCATCGCCGTCACCGACCGGCATCGGCCACCGGCGTGTCTCTGCGCGAATTGGACTACCCTTATCCGATCGGACACTTATCGAGTCGGAAAAGGGGCGGCCCGACGCTGCCCCATTGCCGCTCCATCTTGGCCGGGGCCCGACTCCGGCACGGGTTGCACCGCTGATCCTGCGCATGGGACCCAGGACCGCTGGATATCGCTATGGATACCGAAGACTCCCGCCGGCCGCAGGCGCCGGACACCGAAGCCTCGTTCCAGCGTTTCTCGACCGACAGGCTGCACCGAGATCAGCGTTTCGAGTATTGGCGCCACCTGCACCCCGGCATCCGTCTTGACGTGCCTCAGGGGCGGGCCGCTGCCGGCTACCGAGCGCAACTCCTGGTCGCCACGACGCCGCAAGGCGTCTCCTTTGGCTGGTGCCAAAATGACGATACGCTTGCGCACTTCGCTCAAGCGACCAGCGACTTCATCCTCATCAGCCAGACGCTTACCGGCGAAGCACGACTGCGCCAGAGCGGCGATAAGCGTCTGCGGGTCACCCGCGCCAGCGGCTTTGTCGTCGTGGATGGGCGACAGCCGCTGTCGAGCCTGGCGATCGATCATTCGCTGCTCTACTTGATGTTGCCCTGCGATCACGTGACGGCGTTGGCACCCAGCAGTATCGAGCGAGCCAAGGCTGGCGCCTTTAGCCTCGATGAGAATGGGCTGACTCGGGTACTGCGCGCCCACATGACGGCGCTGGCACAGGAAGGAGAGCGGCTCGATCCGGCGGCGGCAGGAGCGGCCCTTCGCTCGGCGGCGGACATGGGCATGACGGCGCTGGCGAAAGGGCTTGCTGGGCTCTCTGCGCAATGGGACCAATGCCACCCCGAGACGCTCTACCACGCCGCTCGGCGACTTATCGAAGTACGCTACGCCGACCCCGGGCTCGACGTCGACTGTCTGGCCAAGGCGCTCGGTACCTCACGTACGGCGCTGTATCGCGCCTTTTCGGGTCGGGAGCGAAGTATCGCTCAAACGCTCCGCCGAGTCCGCATAAGCCGTGCGTGTGCCCTGCTGGCCTGCCGGCGCCCACCGCATGTGGACCGCCTGGCCTATGAATGTGGCTACCTCAGTGCGGCCAGCTTTGCGCGGGCCTTTCGCCGAGAGATCGGTGTCACTCCGAGCCAGTACCGTGAACAACAGTGGACCCAACGCCTGCGTGAGCCCGGGCTCGATTGAGGGCCTGAGGCCCGCCGGAACGCCGGCATGGAGGGCCCCAGCGCCGAGGCCGGGGCAGGGTCACCGATGTCGCTCACCGAAGGCGTCATCCCGGCAGCCGGTCAAGGCAAACCGGTAGTCGTCCAGCGGCTCCAGAATGTTCGTGATGAAGAGCCTCTTCAGCAGATCACGCTGCTCGCTGGACAGTTCGGCTGTTTCTGCTTCGCCCCCCTGCTCGAGACGCGCAAGGCAGGCCGTCGAGGCCAACCAGGCGGGCTCGAGCACCGCCATGGCGTCGCCGCGTAGCTGATCCAGGCGCTGTTGCTCCCGGTCGGTGAAGACCGGACCGAACTCCGTTACCCGGCGATAGGCCCGGTCGAGCCGGTCCAGCAAGGGCATGAGGTCGTCGCAGTGCCAGTAGCGCCTCCCGACACTCGGCGTCGAGCGTGTCTTGAACAGTTTCCAGCGGTGATGAAGTTCCAGCGTCGTCATGGTCCTGCTCCCGGTGCAACAGCCTGACGTGGTGTCAGTGGCTGGTGGTGTATGCCACACCGTAGAGCAGGCGCCAGGTGCCGTTGGTACCAGAGTGATGCCGTATGTTCCGGTGTTGCACGGGCAGTACCGCCTGCGGCGCCGCCCGCGGCTTCGTCATCCGCGCCTTTTCTGCTGCCGCTCGCGATTGGCGGCACGGGCACGCTCGCTCTTTCTGAGCATGACCCAGGTCGCGCCCAGGCCGCCGTCGCCCTCGCCGGCAGAAACGAAGGCCTGGACTTCGTCGAAGGCCGGCAGCCACTTGGCTAGATAGGAGCGCAGCACGTTGGGCCCGCTGTCGATCTCGCGTCCACGGCCATGCACGATGAGTACCGAACGCAGGTCGGCAGCATAGGCATCGCGAATGAACTGGGGCAGGCTACGCCGACACTCATCCAGCGGGCGCCTTAGCAGGTGCAGACTGGCCTGGATCGGGTAGCCACCCTGGCGCAGGCGCTCGACGACACCGGTCTGGATGCCGTTGCGTCGATACTCGAGGGGGTCGAAAGGAGGCACCAGGTCGACGAAATCATCCGATAGACCATCGAGGCCGTCGCCATTGGCTTGCGCCTGGCGGCGCCTGGCTAGCTGCGACTCGCTGGGCGCGGCGCGGCGATGGCCGGTCTCGGCACGATTGAACCCTTGGGCAATCGGCCGCACATCCGCCATGAGGGCCCGAAAATCCATGTCGTCGTGGCGACTGTCTGTCATGGGGCACCTCCATCTGTCGTTCGGGAAATTTTATCCTAGCAAGCCTCGGTCCAGAACTTAACATCTGGGGACCGCCCACGGCGCTGGCCAGGGCGAGACGAGACTGGCACGATAACGGCGCCCATGCCTTCCCGAGTCCGAGCCCGAGCCCCGCCATGTCACGCCGCCACCGACCCCAGCGCCCCGCCTCGAGTCGCCCCTTGCTTCGCGCCCTCGCCTGGGCACTGAGCCTGGTACTGATCGGTATGGCGGTGGTCAGCGCCTGGCTATGGTGGACCTACAAGAGCCCCTGGACCTATCAGCGCCCCGCCGACCTGCCTGACATCACCGCCGGACCGCATCAGGTGTTCGTCTATGGCACCCTGCGCTATCCCCTGGTGCGCTGGTGGGTGATGGGCGAGCAAGGCAGCCCTGAGCCGGCTGCGCTCGACGACTTCACGCGTCGTGGCCTGGATATTGTCACCGATAGCTCGGCCCGGGTAGACGGCCTGGTGCTGGAGGTCGATGGTACAGCGCTGGCCGATCTGGATCGCTACGAGCGCCTCGGTGTCCGCTACGCGAGAACCCGCGTCACGCTGGCCGATGGCACCCAGGCCTGGGTCTACCGACGCCTGTCGCAACCCTCGACCCAACCCGCCCAGGCGCCCTGATGGCCTGCCGCGAGCGGCGCCGCCCTTGCTCCCGACCACCACCATCGCCACGCTGCCCGCGGTTGTGGCCGTCGTGATGCTAGCCCTACAATAGTCGCCATTTCAGCGCCCACTGGAGTCGCCATGTCTTCGATTACCCTGTTGCACAACCCGCGTTGCTCAAAGTCCCGTGAAGCCCTGGCACTGCTGGACGAGGCTGGCATCGATGTTTGTGTGCGCCGCTACCTCGATGACCCGCTCAACGGCGAGGAGCTTCGCGCCCTGCTCGCTCGCCTGGACGGAAGCCCCCGGGATCTGGTGCGCGCCAACGAAACCGAGTGGAAGACACTCGGCGCCGACCGGGATGACGCCGAACAGGTGATCGCCGCGATCGTGGCACACCCGCGCATTCTGCAGCGTCCCATCGCCGATGACGGCGAACGCGCCGTCATCGGACGCCCGCCGGAAAACGTTCAAGCACTGCTCGACTGATGCCGGCTCTCCGGGTGTATCAAATTGCCTCTCGACCAAGGACTTTCGATGTCTGACTCCCTGCCTTATGTGCTGGTCCTTTACTACTCTCGCCACGGGGCGACCAAGGCCTTGGCAGAACGCCTGGCCGCGGGCATTGCCTCCCAGGCAGGCATCCAGGCCCGGCTGCGTACGGTGGCGCCGGTGTCGGCGACCTGCGAAGCCGTTGACCCGGAGATTCCCGCGGAAGGTGCCGTCTACGCCAGTCTCGATGACCTTCGTCATGCCAGTGGCCTGGCCCTCGGCAGCCCGACGCGCTTTGGCAACATGGCGGCGCCGTTGAAGTACTTCATCGACTCGACCAGCGAGCTGTGGCTGTCGGGCGCCCTGATCGACAAGCCGGCCACGGCATTCACCTCGACGTCGAGCCTCCACGGTGGCCAGGAAACGACCTTGATCTCCATGCTGCTGCCTTTGCTGCACCACGGCATGGTCTATGCGGGCGTGCCTTACAGTGAGACGGCGCTCACGCGCACCCAGGGCGGCGGCACGCCATACGGCGTTAGCCATGTGGCCGGCACACGCAGCGACCGCCCGCTGGACGACGAAGAGCGCGAACTGGCATTTGCCCAGGGCGCGCGGCTGGCACGCCTGACCCTGGCGCTGGAAAACGCCCGCAGGCAGGCACCATGAGGGCCTGGCTCGAAGGGGTTGAGGCTCGCCGTGGCCTCGACCGGCTCACCGCCCAGTCGCGCCAGCTGGTATTGGCGAGCTATGTGGTCCTGATCGCCCTGATGGCCTATCGGGGCATGGCGATCGAAGCCGATGGCAATCGCTTCGGCCCGTTGATCGCCTTCGTGCTGCCGCTGGTGCTGTTTCTGCCGTCACTGCTGACCCGACGGCCGCGAGGCCATGCCTGGCTCGCCTTCGTCAGCCTGCTGTACTTCGCTCAGGGCGTCATGGTCGCCACGCTGCCGGGTCAGGGCCTGCGCGGGATGCTCGAGTCCGTCGTGTCGCTGGCGCTGTTCACCGGCTGCATGGGCTACGCGCGCTTTCGCTCCCGCCAGATGCGCAGGGACGCCTGAGGGCTAGCCTGGGGAGCGAAGCGCCGGCACGCGTGCCACCCTTCGATGCGCGCTATAGCGCACCATCGTGGCCAGCAGTGCCGTCAGCGGCCTGCTATCTTGAGGGAGTCGCGACCCGCTGCGACGCCCTTCAAGAAGCTCCCCAGGAGACACTCATGACCGTGATTCGCCGTATCTCTCGCGTGCCCAACCTCCTCGTCCTGGCACTAGCCGGCGCCTCGTTCTTCACCTGGACCACGGCCTCTGCAGACGACATCGAAGATGCCATCGAGTATCGCCAGGATGCCCTCGGTGTCATGGCCTGGCAGATCGGTCCTCTGGGCCAGATGGCTCAGGGCAAGCGTGAGTTCGATGCAGAGATCTTCGCTCAGCGTGCCGCCAACCTCGCCGCCGTCGCCCCTCTTCCCTGGGAAGGATTCGTGGAGGGCTCCTTGCAGAACGATGACCATGGGGCCGAAACCGACGCCCTCCCCGCCATCGCCGATGACCGTGCCGATTTCGATGAGCGCAATCAGGCCCTGGTCAAGGAAACCGCCACCCTCGCCGAACTGGCCCGGGGCGAAGATCGCGACGCCATGTTCGAGCAGGTGGCCAAGGTGGGAAATACCTGCAAGGGCTGCCACGATAACTTCCGCGCCGAGTAGCCAGAAGCTAGAAGCGAGAAGCGAGAAGCGAGAAGCGAGAAGCGAGAAGCGAGAAGCGAGAAGCGAGAAGCGAGAAGCGAGAAGCGAGAAGCGAGAAGCGAGACGCCAGCAGCCGGAAGCGAAAACCCAGAACCACCCAACGAGTCGCGTGCGCCAGCCCCGAAAGCTCTCTTGGCGTTCTCTCTTGGCGTTATAGCGGCTCGGTGTTGACCGGCTCGCGGGTCCTCACTGCTTGTTCTAGTGGGCCGTTTCGGCTGTCCTGGCGGTAGATCTGCCGTCGCCTTCGGCCACCGCTCGATAGAGCCGGCGGCTGGACTCCCGCGGCGCGTCAGGCCTCAAAGTCGACTCCACAGCCACACGACGATGCCGGCACTGGCCGAAGCCAACAGCAGTGCCTTCCACCACCAGTCGGCGCTCTCCTCGGCGCCAGCGACCCCTGTGAGTGCCTCGTCCTCGTGGGGCTCTACCGCCTTTTTCCCAGTCACCATGGCGCCGACCAGGTGCTCGCCCAGCAGCCTGTGAACCACCAGTGCCGTTAGATGGAGCACGATCAGGACGATCACGACCTGGCCATTGACGTGATGAATGCCAAGCAGCACATCGCTTACCGCACTCGAAACGGTGGTGTGCAAGGGCGCGTCGAAGAAGACATCATCACTGAGGAAGAGTCCCGTCAGCGCCTGCAGGGTCAGGCTGATCAGCATCGCCATGACCGCCCAGCCACCGAGCGGGTTGTGTGCGGCATGCGGTGGAGGCCGACGACGCAGCAACGCGCCGACGTAATGCCCCATTACCCGGGGGCCCGCCAGCCAGTCGCGTGCCCGCGAGTGTCGGCTACCACATATCAGCCAACCCCAACGGAACAGCAGCAAGCCAAGGCCCACCAGGCCGGCCTGAGCGTGGATCGTCTGGGGAAAGGCGAAGGGCGCTCCTTGGGTCTTCATGGTATAGAGCGACACGCAGACACTGGCAACCAGGCCCCAGTGGAAGAGCCGCAGCGGCAGGTCCCAGACGAGATAGCGGGCCGAGTGCCGTTCTGGCTCGCGGGTGGCAGCAGACTTGGGGGGCGGTGGTGGCATGCGGGTCCTCCGAACGAGTACTGGGTTTAGGTTCATCATCGAGATCGGCTCGACGCTCTTGGCTCAGGCGATATACTGGGTGCCCTCGTTCGACTACCAGTATAGAGGCCGTGACTCCGGGAAGGGTCGAGAAGCAACACCACAGGAGCGCTCCATGGAAGGTCTGTCGGCTTGGCGTAGGGCTGCGGCCACGACGCTGCCGGTCATGTTTGGCTATTTGCCCCTCGGGGCGGCGTTCGGCATCCTCGCCGTCAAGGTCGGAATCCCGCTGTGGGGAGCCATCGCGATGTCCGTGGTCATCTACGCCGGTGCGGGCCAGTTTCTGGCCGTGGCACTGCTCGGCGCCGGCGCCGGACTCGTCGAGGTCACGGTGGCCACCTTGATGCTCAACTCCCGCCACCTGTTCTACGGCCTCTCCCTGCTCAAGCGTTTCTCCGGCGCTGGGTGGCGCAAGCCGTACCTGATTTTTGCGCTGACCGACGAGACGTATTCGCTGCTGACATCCCAGGTCGCAGGGCGTCCCGGCGAGCAGGCTCAGGCGTTTCGTATCAGCCTGCTCAATCAACTCTGGTGGGTGCTGGGTTCGGTGGCGGGCGCCTTGATCGGCAGTCACGCCACCTTCAATAGCCAGGGCATCGAATTCGCGCTCACCGCTTTGTTTATCGTGCTGACCCTGGAACAGGCCAAGCGCCTGCGCCAGTGGCTGCCGTTTGCGGTGGGCTTCGGCTGTGCTCTAGCGGCTATTCTGCTACTGCCCGAGCGCCACCTTCTGCTGGCGGCCATCGGTGCTGCCACCCTGCTGTTGTGGGCGCAGTACCGGCGCGATCGCAAGAGGACTACGGCATGAGCGATTCACAGCTGTTGGCGTTCATCGGTCTGTGCGCGCTGGCCACCTTCGCCACCCGGGTCGTGCCCTTCCTGTTCCTGTCGCGTCACGCCGATCACCCGCTGATTCTGCACTTGGGCCGCTACCTGCCGCCGGCGGTGATGATGATCCTGGTGGTGTATGCCCTCCGGGATCTGAGCGTGTTCGACGCCGGCCACTTCAACGGCGCAGACAACGGCCTTCCGCTCGTCATCGCCTCCTTGACCGTCGTGGTGCTACACCTGTGGCGGCGTCATGCGCTGATCTCGATCATGGGGGGCACCTTGGTGTACATGGCTATCGTACAAATCGGGGCGACAGGCTGAGCATGAGATGCGATGATTTTCCCATTGCCCGTCCGACCGATGCCGGTCAAGACGGCGCCACGCAAATGGACACGCTACGGAGAACGACATGACGCGCAATATCGCCGACATTCGACGTGACTACGAAGGCGGCACCCTGGACCAGACGCAAGTGCCCACGGATCCTCTGGCCCTGTTTGACGAGTGGTTGACCCTGGCGCTCGACGTCGAGCCCGACGATGCCAACGCCATGACCCTGGCCACGGTAGACAGCCAAGGGATGCCCCACGCCCGCATCGTGCTGCTGAAGGGCGTCGATGACGCGGGACTGGTGTTCTACACCAATTATCACAGCCACAAGGGCAGCGAGCTGACCAACGTCCCCCATGCCGCGCTGACGTTCTGGTGGCCCAAGCTATCGCGTCAGGTACGCATCGAAGGGCGGGTGGAACGAGTCGCCGAAGCAGAGTCCGACGCCTACTTTTCGAGCCGCCCACGGGGCAGCCAACTCGGCGCCTGGATCGCGACCCAAAGTGTCGTGATCCCGGATCGCGACTGGATCGAACAACGCCAACGGCGCTTCGAGACGGCGTATGACGGCCAGGACATTCCACGCCCGGTGCATTGGGGCGGCTATCGGGTTCATCCTGAAATGATCGAGTTCTGGCAGGGCCAGCCCAGCCGCCTTCACGACCGGATCCGTTACCAGCGCCGCGACAACCAGGCCTGGGAACATTTGCGCCTGGCCCCCTGACGGGCAAGCGCGCCTCGCAGTCCTCTACGGTGAGAGCGGCGGCGAGGTCAGCGTAGCCGCTACCAGCGGGTGTCGATACGCCGGGCGTCGACACCCCGGGCGGCGTTGGTAGGACGACAGCCGCTTTGGCCGGGCTCAGCCGGCCTCCCTCCTGGGAGCGGGTTGGCCGTTCTCTTTGTTCCCAGTCGTTCCGAGTCGTTCCTAGTTGCTCACCGTGCCTGGCCTCTATTCGATCGGCCGCTCGAGGCGATGTCTCTGCCACTCGGTGCGTGGCTCATTGAGTCGCAGCACCGCATCCACCACCTGTTCTTCCATGTTGAAGGTCTGATGAAAGCCCAAGTGCTTCATCAGCGCGCGCATGGGATGGTTGTCGATCAATATCTTGCCGACCATTTCCAGTGTCCCCACGCCCTTGCAGTAGCCAATCATCTTGTTCATCAGCAAGCTGCCGATGCCGAGGCCCTGAAGGTCGTCGCGAATGATGATCGAGAACTCGGTGCGGATGTTGTCCGGGTCGTTCCAGACCCGGACCACGCCGAGCATTTCTTTGTCGCCGTCCGGGCACAGTCGCTCGGCGATGAAGGCCATCTGCCGATCGTAGTTGATATGCGAAAGGGTCGAGAGGTCACGCTGGCTCAGATCCGCCTTGTTGTGAAAGTAGCGAAAGCGAATACTCTCCTCGGACAACTGGCGGTGAAATGCCGTGATCAGGGGCGCATCCTCGGCCCGAATCGGCCGTACCTCCACCTCCCAGCCGTTCTTGAGCTCGATCCACTCCCTGAGTTCTTCCGGGTACGGCATGATCGCAAAGCGCGCTGGCTGGCCAAGATCCATGGCGAAATCCACCGCGACCATGCCGTCTCGATTGAGCAGCAACGGATTGATCTCCAGGCCCCTCAACCGCGGCAGGTCCGTCGCCATCTGTGACAGCGTCACCAGCAGTTGCGCGATGCGATCGACATCGCGTTGCGGGTCGCTTGAGTGTTCCCGAATCAGGCGGGAGGCATGGGTGCGGGCGATGGTATCCCGGGCCAAGGTCATGTTCAGGGGCGGCAGCGTCACCTGCCGGTCGGCGAGGATATTGACCTTGTAACCGCCGATGCCGAACACGATCAGCGGTCCGAAGACCGGGTCCCGGGTAATGCCGGCACACAGTTGCATGGAGTGCTTGCCGCGCTGCATGGGCTGCAGGCAGTACTCGAGAATACGCAGGCCCGGAAACTTCTCGGCCACGCGACGGCCGAGACGCTCGAGCCCGTCGACGACCTGATCGGTGCCTTCCAGATCCTGCAATAGCCCCGCCGACAGCTTGTGCGGATGCTGACGATAGCGGAACGGACGGCAGTTGCCGTCGTGGACAACCTTCAGGGCGAAGGGACCACGCAGCGCCTGGGTTGCCTCTCTGGCACTCTCGGCGTCGGTCACGTAGCGACTGCTGGCGGCCGGGATGCCATAGGCCGACAGGACCCGCGCCGTTTCCGAATGGGTGAGCCCTTCGCGGCCTTGTTCAAGCGTTTCTTCGATCAGCCGGTGGCACTCGCTGCGGATAGCCGCCGTGGTGGCAAAGGGCAGGCTCGGTGGCGTCTCCTGGAGTAGCCGTTGAACACGCTGATAATCGACCATATGCATGAAGGCCTTGACCGCCTTCTCCGGCGACAGGTAGGTCGGAATTCCCGCCTGATGACAGGCATGACGTGCCGCCAGCGCCTGGTCGAGCCCCATCCAACTGGTCAATAGATTGCGTCGAAAGCGCTTGCGGTTGTCCACCAGAGCGGCGGCGGTCGCCGCCGAGGGAGCCAGCCGCGTCGGGGCGTGCACCACCAGAACCGCGTCGACATCCGGGTCACTGGCGACGACCTCGAGGGCGGCAACGAAACGCTCCGGCGTCGCATTGCCGCCCAGGTCGACCGGGTTCTCTCCGGGCTTGCTGATATCCAGGTCGTTGTCGCGCAGTGCACGCTGGGTCGCCTTCTCGAACTGCGCCAGGCGCCCGCCTGCGTTGATCAACTTGTCGATGGCCAACATCGCCGGCCCAAGTCCGTTGCTGACGATGGCCAACCGGTCGCCCTTGAGCGGCTTCACCCGCGACAGCGTTTCGAGGGCATCGAACAGCTCATCGGAGTCGTTGACACGCACCACCCCTGCCCTGGCGAAGGCGGCATCGAAGACCTGGTCACGGTTGGGAATACCCGGGGTCGGTGGCAGGCCGGACATGTCGGAGGCCTCGGTGCGACCGCTCTTGATGGCCAGGACCAGACGGTTGCGAGAGGCATCCCGCACCGCCGTCATGAAGTGCTGGGCATCCTGAACCCGCTCCAGGTGCAGCAGGATGGCTTGGGTCGGCGAGCTCTGGTTGATGTAATCGATAAGGTCGGGAAGCATCACGTCGACGCTGTCGCCCACTGTCAGCAGATGCGAAAAGCCGATGCCGCGTCCCGCGGCCCAATCGATCATGGCATTGGCCAGCATGCCCGACTGCCCCAGGTAAGCCACTCGTCCTGGCGGCACCGTATGACTGGCGTAGGAGGCGTTGAGTCGGCTACCGGGAACGATCAGCCCCATGCATTCCGGCCCCAACACCCGCACATCGGAGGCTCTGGCGGCCTTGAGCATGCGTGAGCGAATCGATTCCTTGCCCTCTTTCTCGTCATCCAGGTGGCCGCCACCGGAGAGCACCAGCGCCGCACGCACGCCCTGGTTGCCCAGGGTGCCGATCAGCTTCGGAACGGTCTCGGCCGGCGAGCAGATGACCGCCAGGTCCACCACCTCATCGAGCTGGCTGGGCCTTGCCACGCAAGGCACGCCGTAGACCTCGGCGTAGCCTTTCGGGTTAACCGCCGACAGGCGCCCGCGGTAACCGCCGTCGAGCAAGTTGCGGATGACCTGTCCACCGACGGAATGAGGCTTCTCCGAGGCGCCGATGACGGCGATGGAGGCAGGATGGAAGAAGCGACGTAGAAATTGCGTGCTCACTCGTTGGTCTCCCTAGGCCCAGGCGTTGTGCTGCATCATACTCTTGTACCGTCGCAAGCGCCTGCCACGCGGGTCATGGTTTCGACTGCGGCACTAGGTCACGGCCATCTCCAGGCCGCGCCGGAGGCACTCAAGCGCTCGTGTAAGACCATTGGTTAGTGTCCCGGGCGACGCCCTCGCCGATATGGTGACGCGAAAGCTCCGGAGCCCACGATGATTACCTCCTATCTGACCCATCCCGACTGCCACCATCACGACATGGGCCCCGAGCATCCCGAAAGCCCGCTGCGCCTGGATGCCATACGGGCGCAGCTGATGCGCTCCGGCGTACTCCAGCACACCATGCAATCCGATGCCAAGGAAGCCAGCGCCGAACAACTGCTACGCGTTCACCCCCAGGCCCATCTGACCCGGCTCGATGCCACCGCGCCAGACACCGGCCACGCTGCGATCGATGCAGACACCCTGATGAATCCGCATAGCCTCACGGCGGCACGCCTGGCCGCGGGAGCCGCGGTCAAGGCGGTCGACCAGGTCTTTCGGGGCCAGGCCGACAACGTCTTTTGTGCGGTTCGTCCCCCCGGCCACCACGCCGAGGCAGACGATGCCATGGGCTTTTGCTTCTACAACAATGTCGCCGTCGCCGCCGCCCATGCACGGGCGAGCTACGCAGCCCGACGCATCGCCATCCTCGATTTCGATGTCCACCAGTGCAACGGCACCATCGACATCTTCAAGGACGACCCCGACATCCTGATTTGCACCAGTTTCCAGTACCCGTTCTACCCGTGGCGCTACCTGGATGCTCGCCATGACAACGTGATCAACACGCCACTGGCGGCAGGAACCGCAAGCGCGGCATTTCGCCAAGCCATCGAACGGGACTGGCTGCCGGCGCTGCATGAATTTCGCCCGGATCTCGTACTGGTCTCGGCGGGCTTCGACGCCCACCGAGAGGACCCGATGGCCGAGCTGTGCCTCGAGGATGACGACTACTACTGGATCACCCAGCTGGCAGTGGATATCGCCGCTCGCTACGCCGACGGCAAGCTGGTCTCGGTACTCGAAGGCGGCTACGACCTGAAGGCCCTGGGACGCTCCGTCGAGGCCCACCTGCGCGCCCTGCTGGGGCTGGCCGATACCGCCTGAAGCCATGACCTGAGCCCGACAACATGAAACGGGCAACCTGAGCCAGCTACCAAGAGCCACCGGGGGCGTCTGCAGCAATCATCGACTCGGCAACGGCGGGCGGGCGGGCGGGCGGGCAAGGCGAGTCGACCGCGAGTTTCCAGCCACCGAGAAACTTCCCTGCGCAGGCACGGGCTAAGCAAGGCGCTGAGGCACCAGAACATGTCGTTCAGGACCACGTAGGGAGGCTTGGCTGTGATAGCCTAGAGGAAACTTGGTTTCCTATTGTGAATTGCCCCATGTCTCAGCAAACCGACCAGCAGGCCGCCCTGCGTATCGCCTCGGGCCGTAAGGCCTTCGTGGAGCCTCTGCGTCTAGGCGAGCGCGTCAAGGAGATTCGACTGGCCAACCAATGGACGCTAGAAGACGTGAGCCAGCGTACCGGTCTTGCCCGCTCGACCCTGTCGAAGATCGAGAACGATCAGATATCGCCGACCTTCAGCGCCGTACAGAAGCTGATTTCCGGGCTTAACATCGACCTCCCGCAGCTCCTATCGCCGCCCAAGCAACAGACCCGCACCATGGGCCGGCGCGACATGACGCGCCGCGGCGAGGGGCAGCGCCATCCGACACCGACCTACGAGCACGAGTTACTTAGCTGCGAACTGGCGCAAAAACGCATGATCCCGTTCAAGACCATTGTACGGGCACGAAGCTTCGAGGAATTCAGCGAGTGGGTGCGTCACGATGGCGAAGAATTCCTGATGGTGCTGGACGGCGACATTCGACTCTATACCGAATTCTATGAACCGCTGGCCCTGACCCAGGGCGACAGCATCTACTTCGATAGCGACATGGGCCATGCGCTGGTCTCCGTCGGCGACGAGGACGCGGTGGTGCTGTCGGTGTGCACACGTCGCGAGGGCGCCTGACCCCCTAGGCTGGCGCGCTTCAGCGTCCCTCATCGCCCCCCTTCGCCGATGGTCCAGCGCCTGAGCGCCGACGGTCGCCGGGACGCTCGGGGGGCGGTGCGTCGAAGACGAAACGGTCCGCGGCGTTGATCAGCTGCAGGCGCCTGCCCTTGGCCCGGGCGATCAGCATCACGCCAAAACGTTCGGCGAGTTCAACCCCCTTCTGGGTCACACCGGAGCGAGAGATCAGCACCGAGATACCCATCTGGGCAACCTTGAGCACCATTTCCGAGGTCAGCCGCCCCGTGGTGTAGAACACATCTGCCTGACCGGATGCGGCACCATCAAGCCATTGGCGTCCGGCCAAGGTATCCACGGCGTTGTGGCGGCCAACATCCTCGACGAAATCCAACACCGTCGTCTGTCGGCACAGGGCGCAGCCATGCACGGCGCCGGCGCTACGATAGGTCTCGTTGTAGGCACCGAGATTATCGAGCAAGCCGTAAACCACCGACTGGCGTAGCGACTCGGCTGCCAGGGGAGCCTGGGGAATGGCATCCAGCAGGCGCCCAAACACGGTGCCCTGGCCGCACCCGGTGGTCACCGTGCGAGTGCTGAGGCGCTCTTCCAGGTCCTCCGGGGCATGTCGAGTCACCACCGCCGCCGCTTCCACTTCCCAGTCGACATACACCGCGTCGAGATCATCCCGCGCGGCAATCAGGCCTTGGTTGCGCAGGTAGCCGACCACCAGCGCTTCGGGATCATCACCGAGCGTCATCAGGGTGACGATTTCGCGCCGGTTCAGATACACCGTCAAGGCCCGCTCGGCCGCGATGGCCTGGACTCGGGCCTCGCCGAACTCGTCAAGCACCTGGATCTCGAGGGTGGCCGGCAACCGTTCTCTGCTGCGCTGTATCTCTCTCATTCGCGATCCTCACCCTGGGGTTCCACACTCGTTCGTTGGCGCAGACGAGCCGCCGTCCTTCCCGCTGCCGAGCTGAACTGTCGAACTGAACTGTCGAGCTCACAAGCATGGACACGAGAAGACGCTACGACGATCGTCAGGTTTGACGATAGTGGCATCTGCTCGCTCTACTGTCTGCATCGACTCATCACGGCTTTGGTCGTCACATCGGCGGCCCCTGCCATCAGCGTTCAAGGACACCGTCATGCCCGAAGTCACTAGCCATCGTTCGCTGAGCCTGTCGCTCGACGAGCAGGTGCAGGAGGTCAAGGGGTTTCGGCGCCGCGATTGGCGCGTCGGTGACGTGACAATCGGCGATGCCGGCCCCTGGGTGCTGACACTGCAACTCACGTTGACCGAGCGCGCCGCCTATCGCTTCAATCTCAGTGCCGATCAGCCCCGCCTGTTCGTTCATGCTGGGCACTGCGACGATATCGCTCGGCCCTGCTCCGTCAGCGCGAGCCAGGACGTAGCGGCCGGCTGGATGGACGGTGAGCATCGCGTTTTGGAGGTTGCGATGCCATGGGCGCTACGGGTCTGGATCGAAGCCTACCTGGCACACCACGGCGAAGCTCCCGAGGAAGGACGCAAGAAAAAGCGTCAGGGAGCCGGGCGCGCCAAGGATACCCCCACCTGAGCGCCACTCACTCAAGGAGAATGCCATGAGCCGATGGCAACGCTGGTCCCGGCGCAAACTCGGTGATGAAGATGAATCGCCAGTTGACGCCGGCGCCGCCCCCGGGTCGGGGGCCCCCCCACCTCTTGCCTGGGGCACTGACGACGCTAGCGTTGACGACGCGACTGCCACGACCGGGCGAGATACTCCACCCTCTCCGGCCCCGAAGTATCCGTCTGGTGACGAGCGCACGGACGCTAGCGTCTCGGCGGAAGGCGAATCCGGTGCCTGGGGCAGCGAGGAAGGCGTCGTCGCCGAGCTACCGGATCCAGACTCCCTGGCAGCGGGCAGCGACATCCGGGCCTATCTGGCGCCTGGCGTGGGTGAGGCGATCAGAAAGCGGGCGCTGCGCCGGCTGTTCAGCGCCGAGCGCTATGGCGTTCGTGACGGGCTTGACGACTATGACGATGACTTCCGTGCCCGCATGGCGCCGATGTCACAGGAGGTCGCCGAGCGAATGCGTCAATGGTGGCAGGACAGTCGCCGCGAGCCACCAGACGACGACATCGCCGACGCGGCAGATGGCAGCGCCACCGGCGACGGCCGCGAGACCGCGATCCAGGACCTGCCTGAGACGCCACCAGACACCCAGACCGAGGTCGACGCTGTGCCCGTGCAGGAGTCCGTGCCGCCCCCGGAACCCTCGCCGCCGTCCGGCGTTGCGGGTGCCGCCCCGCCCCCGCCCCGGTCGACGCCAGAGCATGGTTCAGACGACGAAGGCGGGCCAGAGCCGAGGTCCCGATAGGCGTGTTTTCGTTGACGCTGCGTTCACGCCTTAGACCAAGGTGGATTGGCGCCTTTGGGCATCACGGACAACACTGAGACATGGCATATAAGAAAATACACAAATGCCGGCAATGTCCCAGACCGTGAGACAGCATGAATCAACGAATCGAAGTGGCGCCGGTCGACCCGGACGCCAACTACCGAGCACGTGAGCAGGCCCGCGAGCGCGTGTCCTGGCCGATCAATCTGGCCGCCACTGGCGTGGAGTATCGTAGCCATGGGCATGCCCTGGTGATCGGCGACAGCTTGGCCTTGGGCCAGGTCCTCGCGCGCCACGCCGTGGCCGGCTCGGCACTGGCTTCTCTCACCCTGGTGACCACCGATGAGCCCGACGACGCCCTGCTTGAGCAGGTGGCGGCGCAGACCGCCGGCGAGCCAAGGACCGCATCGGTCGATGCAGCAAACGGTAGGCCAGGAGCCGCTACCGCTGCCACAGCAAGCCCTGCGCTGGCGCTGCAGCCACTCTCGATGTCACGGCTATCGAAGCTGCGCCTGGCGGGCTATCTCGGGCGATTCAGCGCCACGTTGGACACCGGCGATGGCCCCCTGAACCTCGCCAAGGCATTGATCGGTCGCGATCACTTCGATGCGGTGCTCGATCTCGCCGACCCGCCGCGTCTCGAGTTGGAGCTGCCGCCGCCAGGCTACTTGCGCCCCGCGCTTTCTCGGGAGGCGGTCATCGAGGCGCTCGGCGAGCTGACAGGTGACTTCGAGAAGCCCCGTTACTTTCAGATCCAGTCTGCGGTCTGCGCGCACTCCACCCGAGGACTGAGCGGCTGCACTCGCTGTCTCGACGTATGCCCGGCCGACGCCATCTCGAGTCGTCCCGGGCGCATCGACGCGACCATCGAGATCGACCCTCACCGCTGCCACGGCGTCGGCAGCTGCTCCAGCGCCTGCCCTACCGGTGCCATCGAATTTCGTCAGCCCCATAGTCACCACCAGCAGGACGCCCTGGTGGCGTGGCTCGCCGCCTACCACGATGCCGGCGGACGCCAGGCGGTGGTGCGCTTCGTTCAAGCCGACCCTGGCGCGGCTCCCGGGCAATCGCCCGCCACGGCGGGACACGTGATCGATGTTCCCCTCGAGGAACTGGGCGCGGCGGGTGCCGATCAGTGGCTGACGGCACTCGCGGCGGGTGCCGCCGAGGTGCGTCTGCAGCGCCACACCGAGATGCCCGCTACGCTCCAGAGCGTCCTCGAACAACAGCTGAGTGAGGCTCGCGCCTTGCTCTCGGCCCTTGGTCACGACCCGCGGCGCATCGCCTGGCTCGATATCGACGACAGCCACGGCCGCGATGCCCTGCCGCGGTTCTCGGCGCTTGTGGACACCCCGGTAGACCTGCATGCGCCGGCACGAGGCGCCGGCGAGCAGATCGCCGAACTGCCGACTCCCGGCACCAGCACAAAGACCGGCGCCCAGCAGCTGGGGAAGCCCAATGCCCATGGAGCGGCGCAGGACGACGGCAAACGCCATCGGTTCAATCGCGTACTCGACCACCTGGCGCTGCAGGGTGAGCTCGACGGTCATCGTCATGGGCTGGGGCCCAACACCGCCTTCGGTGGGCTACGGATCGATGCCGGCGCCTGTACGTTGTGCATGGGGTGCGTCGCCAGTTGCCCGACGTCAGCGTTGGAAGCCGGGGGCTCCCTGCCCCGGCTCACCTTTCGCGAAGCGGACTGCGTGCAGTGTGGCCTGTGTGAGAAGGCCTGCCCGGAGCAGGCGATTACGCTGTTGCCCGGGTTCCTGGCGTCGCCTGAGCGCTCGACGCGTCGCGTTTGCCACGAGGACTCGCCTTTTGCCTGTATCTCCTGCGGCAAGGCCTTCGCCAACACAGGCACCATCGCCGCGATCAAGACCAAATTGGCCGATCACCCCTACTTCGCCGGGGAAGCCGCCGCGAGATTGGAAATGTGCGAAGACTGCCGGGTAAAGGATGTCTGGCAGGCCTTGGCCAAGGATCCAGAATCACAGTTGAAGGTATAGACCATGACCGACCTCGCGCCTGACGCCTCCACGGCGCCGGAGGCAAGCACGGACGATCGGGCTCTCAGGGCCGACATCTACGGCTTGATCGCGGCCCTGCTACGCGCGCCACCCGAACCTGCGGACCTGGCCTGGCTCGGCGGCCTTGAGATAGACGACGATGGCTCGGCCCTGGCGATGGCATGGCGGCGACTGGCCCGCTGCGCCGCTCAAGCCGAGCCAGAAGATCTGCCACGGGCGCACTTTCGTCACCTGATCGGCGTTATTCAGGGCGACGTGCTGCCCTACGCTTCGTACTACCGCGATGGTGCCCTGATGGAAACGTCGCTGGTGGCGTTACGCCAGGACCTCAAGGCGCTGGGTATCGCACGTTCCCCGGGGATTCACGACCCGGAGGATCATCTCGCCGCCCTGTGCGACGTGATGGCGATACTGATCATGGAGGGCCCATCGGCCGAGAGCGCCTTCTTCCATCGCCACCTGGCCCCTTGGGCGGGTCGCTGCCTTGCCGACCTGGCCCTGGTGGACACCCCTTTCTACGCGGCCCTGGGGGAGCTTGGAAAAGCCTACATCGATGACGAATGCGAGCGACTCGGTGCCGCCACCGAGTCTCGCCGGATCCGCCTGATTCCGACCGACCTTCTGCCCGGCCAATACCGCGGCAACGAGCCAACGCGGCAACGAGGAGAGACTAGCCATGACCCAGACTCCGACATCTAACCCCGAGCGACGCCGATTCCTCAAGATCCTCGGCTCCGGCTCACTGGCAGCGGGTGCCGCGGCGGCGGTGGGTCACGTGACCCTGGCCCAGGCCGACAGCGCTCAGCCAGCCGCCGGAAAGCCCCGGCAGGGGTATCGCGAAACGCCTCATATCCAAGCCTTCTACGCTTCCCTGCGCGACTGACCCCGCCGGACACCTCGGGAGATCGACACCATGCGATTGACGCGAACCTCCAATACCCCCAAGGGGTCGGGACTGGGCATTTCCCGGCGCCAGTTTCTCCAGCGTAGCGCCGCCACCACCGGAGGGATAGCCGGTGCCGGCCTGGTGGGCAGCGGCATGATGCAGCGTAGCGAAGCCGCCGAGAAAACGCCGTACAGCGACGCCCCGGTGGAAACCCGCCGAACCATCTGCTCCCACTGCTCGGTGGGATGTGGTGTCTACGCCGAGATCCAGGAAGGCGTCTGGACGCGTCAGGAGCCGGCGTTCGATCACCCGATCAACCGTGGTGCCCACTGCGCCAAGGGTGCCTCCCTGCGCCAGCATGGACACTCGACGCGGCGGCTGAAGTATCCGATGAAGCTGGTCGGCGGCGAGTGGCAGCGCCTTTCCTGGGATCAGGCCATTGATGAGATCGGGGCCAAGGTGCTGGAACTCACCGAGCAGCACGGTCCGGATAGCGTCTACTGGCTCGGGTCGGCCAAGTTCAACAACGAACAGGCGTACCTGATGCGCAAGTTCGCCGCCCTGGCCGGCACCAACAATACCGACCACCAGGCCCGCATCTGTCACTCCACCACCGTTGCCGGCGTCGCCAACACCTGGGGCTACGGGGCGATGACCAACTCGCTCAACGACATACAGAACAGCCGCTCGATCATGTTTATTGGCTCGAACCCGAGCGAGGCGCACCCGGTGGCCATGCAGCATATCCTGCTGGCCAAGGAGCGCAGCCAGGCCGAGATCATCGTGGTGGATCCACGCTTTACCCGCACCGCCGCCAAGGCCGATCACTACGTTCGCATTCGCCCGGGGTCGGATGTGGCCTTCATCTGGGGATTGCTGTGGCACATCTTCGAAAACGGCTGGGAAGATCAGGAGTACATCGACCAGCGCGTCTACGCCATGGACGAGGTGCGCACCGAGGTGACGAACTACTCCCCGGCGGAAGTCGAGCGCATCACTGGGGTACCGGAAGACGTCATGCTCGACACCGCGCGTCGGCTGGCGGACAACCGACCTGGCTGCATCGTCTGGTGCATGGGCGGGACGCAGCACACCACAGGCAACAACAACACCCGGGCCTACTGCATTCTGGAACTCGCCTTGGGCAACATCGGAAAATCCGGCGGTGGCGCCAATATCTTCCGCGGTCACGACAATGTGCAGGGGGCCACCGATGTGGGACTGATGTCTCACTCGTTGCCGGGCTATTACGGGTTGGCCGAGGGGGCCTGGCGGCACTGGGCCGAGGTCTGGGATCTCGACTACGAGTGGCTCAAGAGCCGCTTCGACCAGACCGAGTACACCGACGGCTATCCGATGTACTCCAGCGGCATCACCGTCTCGCGCTGGATCGACGGGGTCCTCGAGCAGGAAGCCGACATTTCCCAACGCACCCAGCTCAAGGCGATGTTCTACTGGGGTCACGCCGTCAACTCGCAGACGCGCGGCACCGAGATGCGCCAGGCCATGAACCAGCTGGAGATGATGGTCGTCGTCGACCCCTACCCCACCGTCGCCGCCGTCATGCATGAACGCACCGATGGTGTCTACCTGTTGCCGGCCGCGACGCAGTTCGAGACCACCGGCAGCGTGACCGCGACCAACCGCTCGATTCAGTGGCGCGACCGCGTTATCGAGCCGGCCTTCGAGGCCAAGCCCGACCACACCATCATGTATCTGCTGGCACGCCGCCTCGGCTTCGACAAGGAGCTGTTCAAGAACATCCAGGTCCAGGGTGAAGAGCCGCTGATCGAGGATATCACCCGGGAGATCAATCGCGGCATGTGGACGGTCGGCTACACCGGCCAGAGCCCCGAGCGTCTCAAGGCGCATCAGAAAAACTGGCATACCTTCAGTTTCCGCACCCTCCAGGCCGAAGGCGGCCCGGCGAACGGTGACTACTACGGCCTGCCCTGGCCGTGCTGGGGGACCGCCGAGATGGGCCATCCCGGCACCCCTATTCTCTACGACACCAGCAAGCCGGTGTCCCAGGGTGGCCTGACCTTCCGGGCCCGCTTCGGGATCGAGCACAACGGCATCCCTATTCTGGCAGAGGATTCCTTCAGCGCCGGCTCAGAGCTTCAGGACGGCTACCCCGAGTTCAGCGCCGACATGCTCAAGGACCTCGGCTGGTGGGACGATCTCAGCGATGCCGAAAAGGCCGCCGCCGACGGCAAGAACTGGAAGACCGACCTGTCCGGTGGCATCCAGCGGGTGGCCATAGCCCATGAGTGCGCGCCCTTCGGCAATGCCAAGGCCCGGTGCAATGTCTGGACCTTCCCCGACCCGATTCCCAAGCACCGCGAGCCGCTGTATACCTCGCGCCGCGACCTGATCAAGGACTACCCCACCTGGGACGACGTCGCCTCCCACTATCGCCTGCCAACGCTTTACAAGAGCATTCAGGACCGAGACGCGGCAGCCGACTATCCGATCATCCTGACCTCCGGGCGACTGGTCGAGTACGAAGGGGGCGGCGAGGAAACCCGCTCAATGTCCTGGCTCGCCGAATTGCAGCAGGAGATGTTCGTCGAGATCAATCCGGCACTGGCCAATGACGTGGGGGTGAAGGATGGCGAGATGGTGTGGGTCGAGGGCGCCGAGGGCGGTCGAGTCAAGGTCAAGGCGTTGGTGACGCCACGGGTTGCACGCGAAGTGGTGTTCATGCCCTTCCACTTCGGCGGCATGTTTCAGGGGGAAAGTCTCCACGACCGCTACCCGGAAGGCGCCGCCCCTTACGTGCTTGGCGAGGCGGCCAACACCGCCACCACCTATGGCTACGATTCGGTGACTCAGATGCAGGAAACGAAATGCACCCTGTGTCGTATCGAGCGGGCCAGCTGATACGCAGCGCGAATCGAGGAGAAACACCATGGCTCAGATGAAATTCATGTGTGACGCCGAGCGCTGCATCGAATGCAATGGCTGCGTCACCGCGTGCAAGAATGCCAACGAGGTCGAGTGGGGAATTCAGCGCCGCCGCGTCGTGACGCTCAACGATGGCGAGCCGACGGAGGTCTCGATCTCCGTGGCCTGCATGCATTGTGATGATGCCCCGTGCATGGCCGTGTGTCCCACCGACTGTTTCCACAAGACCGACGATGGCATCGTCCTGCACGATAAGGACCTGTGTATCGGCTGTGGCTATTGCCTGTATGCCTGCCCCTTCGGCGCGCCACAGTTTCCTCAACAGGACGCCTTCGGTGAGCGCGGCAAGATGGACAAGTGCACCTTCTGCGCCGGCGGGCCCGCCGACAGTCCCGAAGAGGAATACGAGAAGTACGGCGCGAATCGTATCGCCGAGGGCAAGCTGCCGCTGTGTGCCGAGATGTGCTCCACCAAGGCGCTATTGGCGGGCGACGCCCAGACCGTGGCAGACATCTTTCGTGAGCGGGTCGTGCAACGCGGACACAAGGATGGTGCCTGGTCATCCATCGGCAACGGCTCGTCTTCTGCCATCGATGACATGGTTGTTGATGCCACCCGCGGCCAGTGAGGAGGTCCCATGAATCAGTCCATGACCTGGCGACGGCTACTCCCTGTCCCGTGGCTAATGCTCGTCACCGCGGTGTTCTTGAGTACGTTTCTCGGTGTTAGCGGCAATGCCCTGGCGGCGGATCCCGATGCCGAAATTGGTATTGCGGTACCGGCGGTGGACGCCGACACCTGGCGGCAGGTGAAGGACGGCGAGTCCTTCATCGATTCGCGGCATGACTCCACGTACAGCCTCATCAACCAGAGCGGCGAGACCTGGCGCTACCTGCGCAACAAGTGGGTGTCGCCGTTTGGCTTGATCGCGGTGGGGGGCATGCTGGCCATGATCCTGCTGTTCTACCTGATCGTCGGACGCAGCCGACTGGACGAGCCTCGCACGGGGCGCAAGCTGTTGCGCTGGTCGGCCCTCAGCCGCGCCTTGCACTGGACCCTTGCCAGCCTGTTCCTGGTGCTGGCGCTGACCGGACTCAACCTGCTCTACGGCAAGTTCGTCTTCAAGCCGATCTTCGGTGACGGCTTCTGGGCCGCGATGATGAGCGGCACCAAATTCCTTCACAACTACATGGGCCCGTTGTTCGGCATCCTGCTCGTGATCGTGCTGTTGCGCTTTCTCAAGCACAACTGGATCAAGCGTCACGACATCGAATGGTTCAAGCAAGGCGGCGGCATGGTCGGCAACAAGCACCCGGCCGCGGGCTTCGCCAACGGCGGCGAGAAGGCCTGGTTCTGGCTGCTGGCGACCGCCGGCATCGTGGTCATCGTCAGCGGCCTGGTGTTGGACTTCCCCAACTTCTCCCAGAGCCGGGACACCATGCAGTGGGCCAACGTCATCCATGCCCTTGGGGCGCTGGGCCTGACCGCCGTGGCCTTTGGTCATATCTACATCGGGACACTCGGTACCGAAGGGGCGCTGGAAGGCATGACCACCGGCTATGTCGACGAAACCTGGGCCAAGCAGCACCACAGCCTGTGGTACGACGAGGTCAAGGATCAAGCGGTGGATGCGGACGCCCTGGAGGCCGAGAACGGCTCCCACCCATCGGCGCCGGGAGCGCAAGGCAATGCCGCCCCGCCCCCTGGGTAGCTGGATAAGCTGGGTAGCTGGATAGCTGAGCAAGGTCGGCCGAGCCGGTCGCGCAGGGCCGACTGTCTAGGGTCGCCAACACGCAGGTGCTGACCGCTGGCGAAGCGGGCCTTGCAGAGCGCAAGGCGCATGGCCCGCCCCATCAACCACCGCCCCGACACCGTTGGGGCGGTGTTCTTTTGAAGGTCCTAAGGTAAGCTGTGTAGTCATCGTTTTTTCTCACGCTCGGAGTCACGTCATGGACCAACTCGACGACGCCACCCGTACCGAACTGGAGGCTGCTGCCTTCCGTCGCCTGCTGGAACATCTGGACAAGAACAAGGACGTACAGAACATCGACCTGATGATCCTGGCCGATTTCTGTCGCAACTGCCTGTCCAAATGGCTGGTCGCCGCCGCCGAAGAGCGCGGCGAGACGCTCGACTACGAGAGCGCCCGTGAGCATGTCTACGGCATGCCCTACAGCGAGTGGAAAGCCCAGTATCAAGCCAAGGCAACCCCCGAACAGATGGCCGCGTTCGAACAGCGCCAGAACGCCAAGACGGCCCAATCAGACCCAACTCGCCAGGAGAACAACAGCTGATGACAGCGGTGAAGGACGAAGCGATGATCGGCCTCAAGATTGCCGTTCTCACGGTCTCCGATACGCGGACCGAAGACACCGATCGTAGCGGCCAAGCGCTGGCGGAGCGGCTTACCCGTGCCGGCCACCATCTTGCCGCCAAGTGCATCGTTCCCGACGATGTCTACGCCATGCGAGCCATCGTCTCGACCTGGATAGCCGACCCGGAAGTACAGGTGATTCTCACCACCGGTGGTACCGGCTTTACCGGCCGCGACTCCACGCCGGAAGCCGTGTCCGTACTTCTCGACAAGCGCATCGAAGGGTTCGGCGAGTTGTTTCGCCAGCTCTCCTGGCAGGAAATCGGCAGCTCTACCGTGCAGAGCCGATGTCTTGGCGGCATGGCCAATGACACCGTCGTGTTCTGCCTGCCGGGGTCCACCGGTGCCTGCCGCACCGCTTGGGATGGCATCCTCGCCGAACAGCTCGATAGTCGCCACCGGCCCTGCAACTTCGCCAACCTGGTGATTCCCGAGCGAGGTCAACATGGCCTCTGACCTCAAGCCCATGTCTGAGGCACTGCTGACGCTGCTGGACGATGTGCGGCGGCTACCCAGCGAAAAGATTGCACTGTCCCGGGCCGCGGGCCGAGTACTGGCCGACGCCATGGTGGCCCGCCTCGACGTGCCGCCCTTCGACAATAGCGCCATGGATGGCTACGCCTTGCACCACGACGACGCCGGCAAGGCTCTGCCGGTCGTCGCGCGCATTGCCGCCGGCCAGGATGCCGCCCCCCTCCAGCGGGGCAGCTGTGCGCGAATCTTCACCGGGGGAGAGATTCCGCCGGGAGCGGATTGCGTGGTCATGCAGGAAGACGTCCGCCGCGAAGGCGATATCGCCGCCCTGCCGGACGGGGTACCAGCCGGCAACAACGTGCGCCGACGGGGACGGGATGTGAGTCGGGGTGACACCCTGCTGGCTGCTGGCACGCGGCTGGATGCGGCCGCCCTCGGTCACCTGGCGGGCCAGGGGATCACCGAGGTGGCGGTCGTTCGCGCGCCTCGGGTCGCCTTGCTGTCGACCGGCGACGAAATCGTCGATCCAGGCACTCCCCTGGCCCCTGGCCAGATCTACAACTCCAATCGTCCCATGCTCAGATCGCTGCTGGAACGGTTCGGCGCCGAGGTCATTACCACGATCCGGGTGCCCGACACCGCGACGAGTACCGAGCGCTGCCTGCGTGACGCCGCGACAGACGCCGATCTGGTCGTGTCCACCGGCGGCGTGAGTGTCGGCGAGGAAGACCACGTCAAGGCCGCCGTTGAACGCCTGGGCGAACTGGCGTTGTGGCGGCTGGCCATTCGTCCGGGTAAGCCACTGGCACTGGGCAAGCTTCCCCGGGGGCACGCACAAGGTCCTGACGGCGGTGATCCCGTTGAGGATAACGGCCAGGCACACTTTGTCGGTCTGCCGGGCAACCCCGTCTCCAGCTTCGTCGGCGCTTGGCTGTTCCTGCGCCCGCTGATCGGTGCCCTGCTTGGCAGCCCTGAGCTATCCGAGTTGCCTCGCGTGTGGGCGAACAGTGGCTTTGCGACGTCCACCGGACCACGCCAGCATTACATGCGAGTGCGCTTGGCGTTCAGCGCTCAAGGCGTGACCGCCGAGGCCTTCGAGGATCAGAATTCCGGAGTGCTGTCATCGTGCATCGGTGCAGATGCCTTCGCCGTGGTGCCGCCACACAGCGATGTGGCGATCGGTGACGTGGTGGAATGCCTATGGCTCAAGGTGCCCTGATGAGACGGGCGGCGCTATCCATGACCAGCTACCCATGACCGGCTACCCATGATCGGCTACCCATGATCGAGTGGGAGGCCGCAAGCGGCATTGACGCTCGGCCACAGCACCTCGAAGTCGCGCTCGAGGCGTGGGTAGTCGTCTTCCAGGTGAGGAATCAACTCTGCCAGGCGATTGGGTCCGCGTAAGCGAGTACCGATGCCGCAGATGGCTCGGCAGGTGAAACCGAAGTCGGCGTAGCGGTGTAGCCAGTCCTGTTCGATAAGCACCGGCACCATCGACGCGAGTCGTGCCGGTGCCGTCTCACGCCCCATTAGCCGATAGCTGCGCCGTATGAGCGCATCACGCTCTTGCGTCGGCAGACGGAGGGCCGCAAAGTGGTCCCAGACCAGATCGAGGGCGATGCCGGCGAAGCGCCGCTGTCCTTTTGGGGTGCGTTCAAGCGCCCCGCGCACCGTGTCATGCCGGTCGACAAAGGCATCCACGCGACGATGATGGCGAACGCCTTCGGCGAAGGGCGCCGGCCATCCTGACAAGTCGCTGCCCTTGATGCCATCGGCAACGAGGTTGCCAAGGAGAAAGGCGTCGCTGCCACCGCGAGCCAACCAGGCGTGGGCGAGAAAATTCAAACCATCGGCTCCGCAGCAACAATGAGGGTGGACACTGTTCGGTGCATGATCAGGTGATGCCTTTGCCGATGCAACGGTGGGACCCGCGCGTCACAGGCAATTGGTCGGCTTGGGCAGCCCCGCAATTCGTGCGCCGAGTTTCGGCGGGCTTCCGGGAAACAGCGTCATGAGATGAATCGACCGGCCCTTTTCCTCGCCAAGGGCCCGGCTCACGGCCTTGACCAGTGGGCGCATCGCCGGAGACTGCTCGTAGCGATCGTAGAAATCACGCAGCACCGCGATCACTTCCCAGTGCTCCGCGGTCAACGCCAGGCCTTCTTCCGCGGCCAGGCGTTCGGCGACGCTGGGTGACCACTGCGTCAGGTTGACAAGATAGCCCTCGGGGTCGAGCCCGACCGTGCCGTCGTCCGCGTCCAGATACCGGGTAATTTCGCTACTTGCCATGGGACTTGTCTCTCGCTTGCGGTTGTCGTCTCGCGCCTGCTGGTCCGCCAATATTTACCGGTCTTGTCACGTGCCAGTGGTGGCCACCCTGGGCGCCATGTCTCAGTACCAGCTGATCACCTTGTCGGCCTCGGCGGTAAGATCGACAAACCCATCGACATCGATGATCTGAATACCCTCGGCACAACGCTCGAGCAAGCCGCGCGCCTCGAGGTCCTCGCGCAACGCGAAGAGTCGTCCCTTGATCTCCGCAAACCGCCCCGCCTGGGGCGCCAGTGCTCCCTGCACGGCGTCCTCGATCAACAGCAGACGATCGTCGCCGGACATGGCCGTCAGTGCCTGACGCCAGACGTTCGATGCCAGCGGTGACCGGTTCAGGGTGTGCAGTTGCATAGGGTGCTCTCCTTCGACATGCCGGCGTCCGTAGCGGCACTCTCTATAACGTCCTATAACGTCCTATAACGTCATCGTCAGGCTAGAACGTCATCACCAGGGCATGTGCCGCGACCTGGTCAGCGACCTCCGCCGCGCTCACTGGATAGACGTCCATCTCGGCATCCGCGATGACGAGTCCGAGCCCTTCCAGGGCCTCGGCCTCGACCAACAGTGTCTCGATATCATACATTTCGAGCATGGCCAGCGTCGCATGGGTTCCCTTCTGACCCAAGGCACCCGCGGTCTGTCCAGTGACGAGCGCCGCCGCCCCTTCCCCCATGAACAGCAACGACACTCGCTTGCCGAAGGCCGCCGCCACCAATGCCGCATCGAGGCCTTCTTTCAGCAAGCTGCCACCGTGGGGACCATGACGCAGGATCACTAGCACATCGCCACCGGTCGAGACGTTATCGGTCATGATGACCTCACCATGAGCATTCCCATCGCAAGAGCTCCCTCAGGGCGCAAAAGTAACTAGCCGATCACAGGAAAGCCCCAGATCGATCAACTGACCCAGCCCAGTCAGCTCAAAGGGAGCTTCGACGCTGTGTCCCTGCTTGCCGTGGCGCTGCGCCTCGCCCTCGTCCAGAAGGCCTCGCCTCAGGGACGCCGCGATGCACACGTCGAGTCGCACATTGTGTTGGTGGTGCAGCTCCACCCAGCCATCGACGAGATGAGGTTCGTCCTGCGGCGGAGCCGCAAGACGCGCGGCGTTGTACACCCCATCATGATAGAAGAAGACGGCTTCCAGCTGGTGGCCACGAGCAATCAGCGCTTTGGCGAATCTCAAGCCGCTGTGGCTTGCTTGATGGCTGTAGGGTCCACCAAGCACGACGATGGCGTAACGCATGTCTCATCCTTTCGGCACCATGGACAACGGGAAGAGTGTACCAAAAAATAGACCCCGCCTAGGAGGCGGGGTCTGGTGTCCGGCGTAGGTTCGAAGACGGCTACCCTGACAGAAGCTGCGCGGGTAGCGGCCGTCTTAGTCCTGGCTGACGATGCCCAGCAGCGACAGCAGGCTCACGAACAGATTATAGATGGAGACATAAAGGGTGATCGTCGCGAGGATGTAGTTGGTCTCGCCCGAGCGGTGCACGATCTCACTGGTCTGGTACAGGATCGCCGCAGAGGAGAACAACACGAAGCCCGCGGAGACCATCAACGACAGCGCCGGAATCTGGAAGATCAAACCGGCCACCATCGCCAGAATCAGCACGATCGCCCCGGCCATCAGGAAATTCGCCAGGAAGCTGAAGTCCTTGCGGGTAATCAGCGCAACGGCGGAGAGACCGAAGAACGTGAGTCCGGTCATCCCCAGCGCCGTCATGATCAGTTGCGGTCCATTGGACAGCGTCAGATAGGCGCTCAGGATCGGGCCGAGCGTGAACCCCATGAAGCCAGTGAAGGCAAAGGTTGCCAGCAGCCCCATGGCCGAGTTGGCAGTCTTGTGGACGAGGAACATCAGCCCGTAGGCGCCGATAAAGAACACCAGGATGTTCAGTTGCTGGACGCCGAGGGCGACAGCCGCACTCGCGGTGAACGCTGAGAACAGCAGTGTCATCGCCAGCAAGCCGTAGGTGTTGCGCAGTACCTTGTTTGTCGCAGCAACCTGCGTGGTCTGACGATTCACCTGTGACTCTTGGTAAGCCATGTATCCAAAGCTCCCTGTTGATGGAGTAGCAATGGACACAGCATGACCCCGTGAAGTTCCCGACGCAAGCCGCTCCGGGGGTCCCTTTCAACGCCTTTCACGCGCAAAAAATGACCCGGCGCAGCACTGGCAAGGCTCGAACAGCGTTTCCTTTTGGCGACGATGCTGTCGCATTTTTGCACAATTCGGCCCTGTCGCTGGCCCCTGCTTCCTGACTCTCTTCGTTTGAGGCCCTGTCTGTGACATCGCGCTAACGTATTGATCGCACACAACTGTTGACGGCTGCGAAAAATCTGGTAGAGTACATCGCCGTAAGCCGGAGGGATGGCAGAGCGGTTGAATGCACCGGTCTTGAAAACCGGCGTAGGTTAATAGCCTACCCAGGGTTCGAATCCCTGTCCCTCCGCCACCTTATTCAAGGGGATCAGCGACTTAGCTGGTCCCCTTTTCTTTGTGTTCTGGTTAAAAAACATCCAATAGTGCAACGGGTGCAACGTTTGGCGTTGCACCGCCGCAGTTAGACCAGCAGCGAATAGACTAAAGCCTTAATCTTTAGGCGGTTCGATCGTCTTACGGCCTGGATAGAGCACCATCTTGATCCTCACCCCTCGCCAGGTCCTAGCAGGTTCTGGCACATGAGATTTAGCTGACCTACCTTGACGGCGTCATCGACAAGGATCATCTCATCAAAAATCTTATCGCCGCCTTTCTCCCTGCGATTACCGCTTTGGTCGTGAGCGCCCGTCAGGTCATCCCGCGACTTCTCGTTACGACCACCATTCGAGGTAGGCGGACAATCTTCGCGTTCACAGAAGATAATTCGTGCAATCAACAGGCAGACGCTAGGTTTGCATGAATATCCGGCTCTGCACCGCTGCGCATATCAGGACATTCCGCAAGAGGTAACCATGGACACAGAAACCATCCTTGGACTCGCCTTCACCTTGCCCCTCCTCGGGCTGCTGACGATGATCGGCGCACCCCGGGACTGGCAGAACGTGCAGGGCTGGCTAATCATCAGCTACCTGGGTATCCCCGGGTTCTTGATCATCATCGCCCTGCTCGTCAACATGCCGGCCCTCCTCTTCGGAGCGCTCTTCCTGGTCGGTATCTTTGCGGCCGGCAAGTGATCAACCAGTGCGTGCCTCCAGCACGCGCTTACCAAGAGCACGCTGAATCTGGTTTTTCATTGCCGACAGACGGTCAATGCGCTGCCGCTTAAGCTCGCCATCAATGCTAGATCGACGGATCAAATCGATTTGCTTGTTGAGGCCACTCAGGCGGCGCTGAGCACGGTTGAGGGGCTTTCGGAGGGCCAGCACATCCCGCTGAGATTCCGCCACTTCAGCGGCCTCGGCCAAGCGTCTCATCTCATGCAGTTCCTTCACATCGGCATAAGCCCTGCCGGCTTCGCGGAGCCCTTCATAGAACACCGTGCCGTATCGGGTGTATCGGTCTTCCTCGCCGAGGTCCCGGTAGAAACGGCGAATTGGCTGATACTCGTGCCAACGACTGGCCGGAGCTTCGATCCCGGTGTTGGCGCGCCATGCGACATCTCCACTGGAAGCCACCCAGGTGCCGACCTGGCCTAAGTATCCACCAATCAGGTGATCGACCTGCACCGGCGACAGTGCGAGTGGGTTCTTGTCAGGGTCGCCGATGGCGCCAACGGTATTGTTGAGCCCCTGGGAAATCCACTCGCCAACCTTCGATGTTCCCGCACGCTTGCGAAGCTCCGGACTCAGCCTATCCATGCCCATGCTCTCGATCGGTCGGCCGGTGAAGGCGTCATAGTTGGCGTAGATGTCGAGCGCCGGCTGGGCCATCTGCGGCACCGGGCTGAACGAGAAGGTGTCGGTCAGCATATGCATCAGCCGCTGACGGAAGACTTTGCCCGTGGCTTCGTCGTCCACAAACTGCTGGGTGATACGCTCTGCCATCGTGGCAATAGCCCCCACCTCGAAAGGCTTCGGGATGAAGAAGGCGTTGTCTCCAAAGCGGATAAACCAGTAAGTGTCCTTCTGCCAGTCCTCGAGCTTCTGGTATTCCTCGTCGTCCTGGTTGTGCAGGTAAAGCGCCACGGTGGCCATGGCCAGCGCCCCGCTCACCGTCCAGAAGCGCCCGGCGGCCTGCTTGTCGGTCACGTTGGCCTTGCCCTTGCCGAAGGCCTCAGCCACCACGCTGGCCCCAGGCTTCACGCCACTGCGGTAGATTTTGTCGAGACCCTGAATCCTGGCGTTGAGGAACGGCACGATGTCGATCAGGATCCGCACAGCCGGCCAGGCGCCATGGGCTGAGAAATCGATCAGGTCGCGAGCCTCGAAGGCCGCGCGCAGCTCACCACTCTCGCGGTTCTGGCTGTAGATCGCCGCGCGGTTGACGTTCTCCGCCGCGTTGTTGACGTCATTCCACCAGGCCCAGCCCTTGCGCAGCACGTTGGGCACAGCCCAAGGGCCATCCACCAGCTCGGCGTCGCGCATATTGCGCGTCAGCTGGGCGCGCAGCTCATCAGGGTTGTTGCCATAGAGGTGGCCAAAATTGAAGCTGGCCCCACTAGCCAGCATCTGGGCGCGCAGCCGCTGGTCGCGGTAGGCGCCGGCACCATCAATCACGTTCTTGAAAGAGTTCTTCGAGACGTTGTTGGTGGCGGTGGCCTGCAGCGAATCGCGGATCAGGTTGGCGACCATAAACTGCGGCGTGGTGGTGGTCAGGTTGGTAAACACGCGCTTGAAGCCGCGCATCACCTTCATCATCGCGCTGTTCATGCCGGGATGCGCCAAGGCGGTAAGCGCCTCGAAGACTAGTGGGTCGTCGATCTCGTAGAAGACCTTCTTGCCGCCCTCCATCACGAAGGTGCTCTTCTTTGTATCGCGGTTGCTCTCCGGCACCATTTCCACCATGCCGAGCTGCTTGGCGTTCTCCACCGCCTGCGCCGCCGCCTGATTCTTCAGGCTGGCATCCAGCAGGTGGTGGAAGTTCATCATGGTGTTCTGCAACAGGTCGTTGAGGTTCTGGGTGCCACCCTTCAGCCGCTTGTAGGCCTGCTGGCGGGAGAGTCCGCTGGTGGCCATCATGCCGCTGACCTGGCCGTAGTTGTCCTCGGCCAAGCGGTAGAACGGCACATAGAACTCGTCCCGCCACATCGTCCGCTGGTCGGCACTGATGATGCCGCCCTGCTCGGCCACCGCCAGTACATCATCGCGGTAGGCCTGGAATTCGTCGAACACTTCACGATAGACCGACTCACGGCTGCGCCCATCATCCATCTGGCCGCGGTTCCAGCCCTTCATCGCCTCGATGTCGCCGACGTCGAACAAGTTCTCACGGCCGTCCTGCGCCAGTCGTGCCGCCCGGTTGCCGGCGATCCAACCCATGAAGCGCTCGATCTCGGCAGCACTGCCCAGCCGGCCCAGCACCTCGCCCAGCCCCTTGGAGTCACCGTCCTGCAGGGTGATGACCTTCTGCTTGGCGTCGAGCTTGATGCGCCCGTTGTGCAGCAGGGCATGCAGGGCGCCATTCGCGGCACCGCTCATACGAGCCAGCACCCAGCTCGAGCGGGTGATGTTCTCACCCAGGGCTGACTCGCCATAGAGTCGCTCGTCGATCTCCTTGAGTGCGGCCACGCGATCCACCATGCCCTGGCGGATCTTGAGCCCGGCACGGTCGGCCTTCTCCTTGAACCAGTCCATGGCGCGATGGGGCGGCGTACGGGCGCCGATCTTGGCGGCCGCGTCCCGGTCAGCATCGGTGAAGTCGTCAAACTGGCTCTCGAAGGCGACGCGCTCCTTGCCGCGCAGGCTGTAGAGCTCGCCGTTATCGCCCCGGCGCTCGGCCTTCTGATTGCGCAGGTACTGCCGGCTCTTCTCGCCTAGGGCCAGGGCATCGGTGTGGGTCCAGCCGATGGAGGGGAGCAGCCGGCGCAGCAGATCGCGAATCTTCGCTACGGCGCGCTGCCAGGCCTTGGGCCGCAGCCCTTTCTCCAGCAGGTGGGCGACCATCTCCTCGCCGATAGTGACGCGGTCCTCGCGCTTCGATGGATCGAGGAAGGGGTAGTCACGACGCACCTCGGCGAGCGCGGCGCGGCCCTCCTTGCTGTTGGGCAGGCTGCGGAACAGCGAGAGCATCACCCGCTCGAGGTCGGCGCCCAGCACGCCTCGCATGCCCTTGTGGCCCACGGCCTCATGAACAGCAGTGCGCACGCCCTCCTGCACGCTGTCCACGTTGTCGGCGATGACGTAGAGCTGATCGCCCACGAACAGCCCGCGAACGTCGCGGGGGTTCACGCCCTGCAGCGTCATGCCGATGAGCGAGGCGGGCGGCAATTCGGACGCTGACTGAATCACCGTCACGTCCCCAAGTTCTGGGGTGCCGACCAGTGCCGCTTCGATGGCTTCCCGCCCCACCGGGCGGGCATCGCTTTGCCCAATGGCGTAGCGCTGATCGGTCTCGGTCAGGCCGTCAAGGCGCTCGGCCTCACGGGCGGCTCCTTGTGGGCCGGCCATCTGGCTGACGGCTTGTCCGTCAGGGTCGATCACCTCGTAGAGGCTGTCGTTGACCTTGGCGATGCGGTAGTCGCCCAGCTCCTGGTAGCTGCGCACGCTGCGCTCTTCGCCGGAATAGCCGGCATAGATCAGCGGCTTGTTGTGCCGCTTGGGCTTTGGCGCTTCATCGGGCTGTTCGGGTTGCTGGACAGAATCGAAAGCACTGCCGTCATCTTGCGCAGCATCGTCGGTGGTATCGGTCAGGTCCTGCTGCCCGCCGGCGGCGGCGACATCGGCGGCGCGGTCGCTCCCGGAGAGGCGGAAGTCGTCGGCCTCGGTATCGGCCTGGGCGCGATCCTCCTCTTGGCGGCGGCGGTCGGTCTCGGCATGCTCCGCCTGCTGCTGGGCATGGTCGCGGGCGGCCAGCGCCTGCTCGTCGTAGGTGGCGAGTAGCGAGGTGCTGTCGTTCACCTCGCTGCTGGGAAACTCCCGCGCCGCCTCGAGCACCTGGTCGATGGGCGCATCTAGCTGGATCACGCGGACGTCCTCGCCCTGATCAGCCCGGGCCAGCCACTGGTGGTGGCCGTCCACCACATGGCCATCGGCGGACACGAGAATGGCGCGGTCGCCACCTTCGCGGGCCTTGGCCGCCTGGACACGATCTTCGGAGAATTCGCGCTGTGTCGGACGCAAGGAGCGCGCCGGCACCGTGGCCTCGTTACTCTGGATGCCGCGGGCTGACAGGAAATTGGCTAAGGCGCCGCGGTGCTCTGCTTTGATCTGCGGCATCTCGGCACGGGGAATGCCGCGCGAGCCAGAGGCTTCTGAGAACGCTGTCCATTCTGCATCGATTGGCTGCCCTCTCAGGGCATCCGCTTGCTGGCCTTGTGCAATCCCTTGGGAATCTTCAGTTTCTCGCCCGCCGGCAGTGTTTCGTTGGCGCCGTGAAGTGCCTTGCTGAACATCTGCCTGAGGTGATCGTTGTTCGGTGCTCGCAGCTGGATCTTCGGTCTGGAAGGAGGCATTGAAGACGTCCTCGTTGGTGGTAGTGTCCTCAAACAGGGCACCGTTGCGCTCATTCTCGGCGCGCGTTCGCACAGCCTGGCCAATGTAGCGCATCGCCTCAGTCAGTGCCCGGCGGCTGCGCAAGTTGGACTGCATGGTCACCGCCAGAAGCGCAGTGGCATCGGGAACCGGTTCGCTGAACGCGTCACCCTGGCGGGTCAGCTCGCGCACGCCGATCCCATCTTGGCGAGCCTGGCGCACAATGCGGACGGCATCAATGATGGTGCCGATGGCATCACCGGCATCCTGACTGCCGGTCTCACGACCGATGGTTAGATCAGGAGCCGCGACTTGTAGCGCCGCGGTCAGGTTGCGCATCTGGTCACCCTGCTCGGTGGCCATCTCCACCATGTCGGCATCTTGAAAGGCCTTGGCGAAGACGGCTCGCTGCATGCGACTTCCTAATTCCGGGCTGGCCTGGCCATCCCGGGTGGTGTAACGAGCCGCCTCGTTATTGCCAAGACGCTGCACGAACACACGCTGGAAGTCGCGATTGCTGGCCGCCAGGGGGTCGCCCGACTGGTCCGGGGCCCAGGCTTGCACATCATCTCCGTTGAGGCTGTCGGCATCGGCCAGCGCCTGCTCGTAGGCAGTCATGCCAGCCACCTGACTTTCATTGGCGCGCCGCGCGAACTCGGCCCGATCAATGCTGGTCAGCCGCTCGCGAACCAGCACGGGGCTTGTCATCTCGTCTACTGCGACCGGGTCCATACCTAGCGCTTCGGCCTGACGCCTGACAAAAGCTCGGTAGTCGCCGGCACGTTCACTGCCTTGCCGGTAGGCCTGAGCGATCGCCATGGTTCGACCATTACCAGACTCGACTACGCCATCAGAGCCGATGATCGGCGCGCCGGCGCCGGCATCGCGACTGGAGCCCAGCCGCTCCGGGTTGAGGCGAGCGGCGATATTACGCACTTGGACCTGGCTGTTGGCGTTGGTCCGGTCACGGGGCTGAAGCTCAGCCGGATACCCAGGGTTCACGCGACCATCGGGAGTGTTCGACGGGCGCAGGTCGGCGGCCTCCGCCACACGGAAGCGGGTTCGGATGGCGGTATTATCGGGGAGGTATGCGGTTTCGCCGCGTCCCCGGGTACGGGCCAGGCGGGCGACGTCGGCGGCGTTCTGCTGCTGGCGGACGCGGGCAGCCTCAGCATCGGTGCCAACGGCGGTGTCGGTGAAGGCAGCTCGTTCGAAAGACTGATCGAGGCCGTTGTTGGCATTTCCGGCCACTGGGCCGTCACCGTAGACGATACCCTGATCGCTGATCTGTGGACGAGCATTGGCCTGTTGTTCGCGCATCCGCTCGGCTCCCTGGCGTTGAACGGCCAGAGCCTCGTCACGGCGAACCTTGCGTGCCTGAGGTTCATACTGGGTCGTATCGGCGGTGGGACCACCGGCGAAGATGGTGCCGGCATCTCCCGGCGGAAGCCGCCAACCATCCTGTTCGAGGAGCCCGGCTAACCGGTCCCGTGACGCATCATCAACAATCTCGCCTTCTGACTGCACCGGACGTTCGTCGCTTCCTGTACGAGTGAGAGCAATTCTCAGACTACCGGCAATACTTTGGGCGCGGCCGGCGAGACGAGCCGCCGAGTCAACTTGACCATTTTCGAGCGCTTGCTCGGCACGATCCAGGATCTTGCCCATGTTGCGAAGACGGGTCTGCCCTTGAAAGCTTGAGCCACGGGCGAGGTTCTGGAGTTCATCGAGCTCATCCATGGCCAGTTGGATCCGATTCCCGGCGTCCGCCATCACCGCCGGATCTTGAGGCTCCTGGACAATGGGTGAGGCTTGCTCGGCACCTTGAGCCGCCATCGATTGATCTAGAGCATCACCGCCTTGCTGTTCAGTTTCTTTGCGAGCTGCCTCAATGCGATCCACCTGCTGGCGGGCCTGGCCACGCTCGCCGATGCCAGCCGGTACACCGATGATGCCGCCCATCAGGCCGCCGGCTGCCGCCTCGTCTACCATGGCTTTAAGGTCTACGTCGGACGGATTCTGGAATAGTGACTTGCCCTCATTCTCGGACCAATAAACGGCGTGCTGTTCCATGAGGTTCTGCAGGCCTTCGGTGCCCATCTCTTGCAGAAGATTAAGCGCCAATCCGCCACCTGCGGCACGCAGAGTGCCTTGTTGGGCCTGACGTCGCAGGTCTCCTAGAACGCCATCGCTAATCTCTCTTGCTGCCTTGTCGGCCAATTCGTTTCGTCCCAGGCTGCGCAGTACCTTGACTGGCACCAGGGCGTCGGCCGCCCCCATGACGGAGGCGTGAGCCAAAGAGACGCCGGCCTCGCCGGTCTGCCCCATCAGGTTACCCGCCTCCATGCCGGTGGAGGCGGCGTAAGTGCCGAGGGCCTGGCCAGCGCGCTTGGCTCCCTCCTTGGCGGCGGCCCCGGCGAGCATTCGCGCGCCGATACCGCCCACGCCGCCCCCAGCGATAGAAGTGGCCATCATCGGCAACAGGTTACCGGCGGTGTAGGCCGCCCAGTCGAGGGCGCTAGTTTCGGGGTTAGAGAAAAGATCGGTGAAGCCATAACCAAGTGAGTTTTCAGCCGCCTCGTCCATGTTCCGCTGATACAGGCCCCGCCCCGCGTTCAAAAGTCCCTCAGACTCCAGCCCTTCGCCGGCAGCCATGACCAGGCCGCCCCCCATGGCTTGGAGCTGATCAACGCCCGCGGAAAGGCCCGCCATGAAGCCTGGATCGTCTTTCGACTCGCTTGGTCGCGCGGCGGGCGCGCCAAGTACAGCGGCGCTGAACTCATCATCTGAAAGGGATTGGAACTGTGGTTTACGGCGCAACGTCTGCGCGATCTCTTGATCACTGAACTGCTGAAGGCGCGGATTCTTACGGCGAAGATCTTCGATAAGTGCCATGTAGCGTTGTCTCCCGACAAGGCATGATAATCACCGGATGACCAGGGCGAGACACAGCCGCAGCCGCCCGGCGGACGATCAATTTTCTAGTTCAATGGGTACGCCCATATCTCGCAGGCGTATGATCCGCTCGGAAATCCACCGGCGCTGATCTTCGGACACGTACTCGCTTTTGCTGGACTCAAGCAGACGGGCAGCGACTGACGCTGCTTCGTCCAATGTTTCCTCGCTGGCACGCCCAGCCGTCCCCCTCGCGGTATTGATGCCTGCCATCATCCCACCGGACGACGCATTGCCAGCCATTTCATACTCAAGTCGGTCCAGCACATCATCAGCAGCATCACGCGCTTGTGTGGCTGCCTGACGAGCGGAATCCTCTGCCTGGCGGTTCTCTCGATCGGAGTCTGCCCGCTGGATCATGCCCGCCACACTCTCAGCGTCGCCAGTGCGATCCGCTCCCATGCCTTGCTGCAGGAGGCCTGTGCCTGCCGGCGCCGGGCCAGTGACGTCGTCGAGTGCGGCATCGATTTCTGCGTCAATGCTCTGAGTACGTTGCCCGCCGACCAATCGATCGATCTGGGAGTTGATGGTCCCCAACTGGCTATTCAGGCTCTCAGCTTCTTCAGGGCCTGGCGGAATATCACCATTCAACTGATTGGCAATCAGTTCGCGACGCGATTGCAGATCTTTGATCCGGATCTCGTCTCGAGACGTTAGTTCCTGGCCACCCATTTGGGCACCGTCAGGCAAATTCGCATCTCGATAAGCGTTGCGGCTTGGGCTCCATTGAGCATAACCATCGTCGGTTTGGACCAACTGCCAGTCGTTGCTCCCTTCCGCCTCACGAGAAGAAATCGTGCGATTGGTGCGATAGTTCTGCTGACCCTGACGATAACGCTCTTGCTGCATGCTGAGGTCATGGGTAAGGCGGGTGTTGTCCTGTTGGTAGCCTTGAAGTGTCTCGTCTCGCCCAGACTGATACTGCTCGCCAGCTACTCGCTCGCCGCGGCTAAATTCTTGCTGATCATCCTGCCGGACCATCGCTTGATCATGCTCGAGTTTGGCAAGCGCGGCTCTCCGACGACTTTCCAGTTCGCCCAGGGCATTTGTTTGAACGGCCTTGCCACCCCCAGCCACGCCGCCGGCCAGCAGCCCGCCGATCATTGCTCACCTCCCGCGCCACGCTGGGCAGCAGCTGGTTGAGCGGGTTCTTGTGCTTGCGGCCGCTGGGTACCACGGCTCTTCTGTTTCGCTTCCCGCAGTCCGCGAATCAGCTCGGCATACCGCGCTCGCTGCTCCGGTGCCATGTCTCGAGATGCCTGCTGGCCAAACTGCGCCATCGCCGCCATAAAGCCACCCTCGATGGTGTCGCCGTCTTCTGGTGAGATAATGCCCATCTTGATTGCCATTTCGCCGACCGCTTGTGCGGCAATCATTGCCGCCTGCACCATCACTCCAGGAGGAATAGTCGAGCCCTGGTCAGCAATTGCCTGGCGAACCATGAGCATTAGCTGCGCGACAAGGCGACCAATAGCCTGCTCCGGCTGGTCTCGAACCTGCTCCAGCATGTCCCGGGCTTGTTCCAGCATCGGGCCATAGAGGGATTCCAGCATCGCCTTAACGATCAGATCACGCTGTTGAGCGCCCTGACTGGGGTCCATGTCAACACGAGGGTCGCCGCCTTCTCGCTGGCCTGGTGACACCTGAGGGGATTGGCCGGGTTGGGCCTGGGGGGTAGGTGCTGATCCGCCTGAAACTTGATCAGCGCCTTGTTGCAGAAGTCCTGCCATGTGTCGTCGCCTCCCGGCGAGTTATGAGAAGAACTGTTCGGCGTAGCTGGCGTATCCGTCGAAGTCCACGGGACCATAACTGGGCGTAGGGGCAACGGACTCCGCCTGAGACGGCGATGGTGCTGCGTTACTGGCCATCATACCAGCACTGGGAGGCCCGTTCAGGCCATCTCCCATGCCATCACTAGGCCCTGGGCCCGGGCTCGGATTCAACCCCATCCCTCTACCGACACTACCACCAACCACGCCACCCATTAGTCCACCAACAAGCCCGCCATAAGGACCAGCTACCGACATGCCAAGCTCGCTACCAACTCGGCTTCCAGTCATGCCGCCGAGCGTTCCTGTCACGGTTCCCAACGCCTGCCGGCCAAAACTGTGCCCGTAGCCGTCATCGATGCTGAGACCGAATTCGGCGTTGTGATCCTGGATCGCATTCTGAGCCTCGTTGGCGGCTAAGGCCGTACTGGCCACCTTGCCCGCTACCATTCCCGGCACGCCAGTGAGTGACAGCGCGCCTTGTAATGCGGTATTCAAGAGACCAGGCCTTGCTTGGTCGTGAATATTGGCCTCGGCTTGGGTCCGGTTCGTCGCTGTGGTGGTTGATTGGGCACCGATCCGATCCATGAATCCTCTAGCCGGCTGGCGATCGGCACTGGCCTCATCCATGAAGCTCCTTTCGGCTGCCTCATCGAGGCTGGCTACAGCACCGGTTGTCACTCCACCCAGGCTAGATGTCGAGCTTTCTTCGTCGTATGCCGCTCGACGTGAACTTGTCCGCGTCTGCGTTGCCAGATCCGCACGAGAACTCGGCGTGCTGTTCGAGGGTGGTGCTGCCGGCTTGCTCGCGGCTACCGTTCGCGTGTCAGTATCTCGGCCTGTACTGGTGTGACCGCTCCCATAGCCACTGCCAGTGCCTACTGTGCCGAGCTCCGAACCCAGCCGACCGCCGCCAGCACTACTCGAATTACCGGAGCTCCCACGGCTGCTGGTGTTATCAATGTGATTGTTGCGGCTCGAAGCTGTTCGGTTGCTGCGATTTCCCGAAATGCTGGAGCCGTACGGATTGCGACTAGACGTGCGCCCTCCTCCGGCCGACCCTCGACCGCGGCTTGATGCGTCTACCGCATTACCGATGGCGCCGGAATACCCTCCGCCACCACGACCACTGGATCGGCCACCGCCGCCATATCCGCCTCCTGTAGCCGAATCAGCCCATCCCATTGCGCAGCCCTCCCGAGACCTGGCCTCTGGTGATCAGGCCATCGGTCAGCGAATTGACGTGTGTATCGTAGCCCGTCACTTCGCCCGGACGAGCGAAACGGTCTTCGCGCTCGCGGTTGTACATCTCCTGCTTAAAAGCCCATTCGTCGCGTTGCCTTTCTCGCTCGCGGTCCGCTTGCTCGCCAGCAAGGTAGGCTTGGCCGACGCCTGTGGCGATACCGCCAATTAGGTTGGCGGCTTCCGGATTGTCTCCCAGCCAATCGAAAGCAGGAGTGGCATACTTGGAGGCCGTTTTAAAGCCAGCGCTCACGGCGCTGGAAATACCATCAAACCAGCTCATGGCTTACCTCCGCTCACAAGTTGGGAAAAAGGCCAGTGTTCCGCAGATACCCTTGCAGGTTCTGGTACAGGCCTTTCTGGAAGTTGATGTCCGAGTCGCGCATAGACGTGATCTGGTTGATCATCTTGGTTTTGTCAGACGCCGAGATATCGGGATTGGCTTGGATGTTGGCGATGCCTTCCATGCCTTGAGCAACGATGTCGGTAATATTGTTGGCCATCATGCCCCAGGCATTTGCCGTGCTGGATGCTTGAAGCTCGTCCAGGCCATAGTCACGATCACGCTTCATCTGCTCGAGCGTGTTCTTCTGCTGAAGGTTGGCCATGCCTGTGTCGTACTGGTTTCCACGAGCCATCTGTTCGAGCGTGTTCTGCTGCTGCTGGGCCATCTGGCCTTTCTGAAACTGCTGACTCGCATCCTGCTGCGCGATAGGCATCGCTGCATCAATCATGGCGCCCTGGGAGGCTCCGACAGCCATAGAGCTATTGAGGAGGCCACGTCGATTGGCCTGTTGTTTGCCGAAAGTATCGGCTCGCTTCATAAGAGGGGAGTCGCTGTTCAGGATGCCATTGAGCTGGCCTTGAACAGTGTCACTTGCTGCCATTTTCGTCACCTCACGGCGAGTGGGAAGAAAGGGGCGCTTGTCTCGCACCAGGTTAGGAATGGAAGAGCCTATAATCTGCGCTCAGTTTATACGCACTATCAGTGATGCATCGTCGTTCTTCACATTGCCGACGCGCTGGCTAACCGGCCAATGGACGAGGGCATCGGACTCGATGTGCTGCACAGTGCTGCGCAGCGTCTCTCTATCCGTCAGGTCAGGGTCGAGCCACAGGGGTAGGCTTTCGCGTGTCAGGCACAGCGGCATCCTGTCGTGAACGTCACGGGCCGATCCTCGAGCAGGCTCGGTGATGATGGCACAGCCCAGGCGATCGTCCTCTCTCTGCGTCCAGAGGGCGGCAAACCACAGCAGCTCGCCGTCGCCCCTGGTGATGTAGTGAGGCTGTTTGCCGTCGGCGGTGGGGAGCCATTCATACCAGCCATTGGCCGGCACCAGGCAGCGGTGGCGGGCGAAGGCGCCGCGCCAGTACTTCGACGTGGCCACGCCCTCGACCTTGGCATTGATCGGCTGTGGCCCACCTCCATCCACCCAGGCAGGGCGGAAGCCCCACCAGAAGAGGTCTAGCTGTGGGTCAGACTCTGGATCCGGCAGGAATACGGCAGAGATGTCGGTGCCCGGGGCAACGTTGTATCGCCGAGAGGGAGGCACGACGTCGTCGAGCCCCGGTATCAGCTGCCGGAGCGTGTCGATGGCTGGCATGTCGTGGAGGTTGTAGCGTCCGCACATGGCTGAAGCATAGGCGAAATTCGGAGGAGTGGCGGTACCAGTCGTGTGTGGCGTTATCGGCGACAGAGGGCAGTCAATGATTCGCATCTAGCAACGATTCCTCACTGCCACTAAGCCCAAAGGCTGGGCTTTCTTTATGCTCTAATGCTATATGCTATGCTCGTTAGTGCACATTCACTCGTGCAGAGTAAGGATAGATATGGCCTTTCAGAGCGGAGACACAATAGCCCTTCCGCATGAGACTTATATCGAAGGGCTGGCTGTAGGCGAGAAGCGGCCCTACCACGGCATCGTTGACAGGAGCGAGCCGGGGTCGCCTCTGCAGGACCTCCTGCTCCAGGTGGTGCAGGTAGAGAAGTACGAGTACGTCTTCCAAGTCGTTGAGCTGTGGTAGCGCCTGGACCGTTGAGCCGTTCGACTCTTCGAGAGGTCGTGGTGACCTAAACTGATCTCGAGCGCGCAGACGGCGGAGGTGGCATGGAACATCAGAAAATCACCTACAAGGTCGTCGCTGGTGGGCTGCAGATGTTCTGTACGGCCTGCCAGACGCTTGAGTTCACACCATCGGGGCATCAGGGGTGGGAGCATTTCTACGTCATGCCAGCGAGTCCTCACAGCCGATCCTACTGCGTCGAGTGCAAGAGTTGTGGTAACACCTACCTCTGGGCATCGCTGATCCCAGACTGGTAGCGCCGTCCCTGGCGCCGGCTCAACCCTTCCAGGTGATCGCTTCGACAGCCTCAACCGTCTTAGCAGCAGTGATCTGCGCTGCCAGCGCTCCCTCCTGTGCAATCAGGTCACCGCGGCGAGCTGCGATATCGAGAAGCGCTTGGCGAACGTCGGCGACCGGATGGTCGGAGTGAAATTGATCATCGCTATCCTTCCACGCTGAGATGATCGTCGTGTCAGTGGCCTCGGCCAGGTCCAGCACCTCCGACAGCGCCTGCCGGTTGCTCGGATCACCAGCATAGCGGATGCCGTTCAGATTGACGCCATAGGCCTCGGCGTCTTTGCGGGACTGCTCGATTTTGGTGAGCTGCGTGATCTTGGTATCAGAGAGCTTATCCGCTTCGCTCTTGGGTGCGATCCACGATACGTTACCCATCGGCGCTCTCCTTCTTGCGAACGGTCCATCCGGTGCTGCCGGCGACATCTACGCCCTGCACGATCTCGTAGTCGTCTACGCCTGCCATGCCTGTGGGGATGACGTAGCAGGTATCGGGGTCGTAGTCAGCGGCGTCGATGAAGGGGGACTCTCGCCAGTGAGCTTTACGACCGGGGTACTGTCCGGCTATAACCTTCTGCACGAGGGTTACGTACAGCTCCCCATTGGTTCGCTCAACCCATCCGATGGCCCGTATCCCCGACGGCAGACTATCTGCCCCCTCGAATGTCCCACCTTCGGGGAAGGAGGATAGTTCGTATGCTTCTTCGTACCGATCCTCATATGCAATAACTTTTTCCCCGGAGAAGCTGTAGTGGCTGGGGGCTTGCCCGACCGCCCGTATCTTAATTTTCATCTGAGCTTCTCCTTAATTATTTCCAATCACCACGGGCAATTATCGAGTAACGCATACTCTCTTGGACCGCCCCCCATATCTGCGCATTTTCAAATCCCGTCGCATCTACAATAGGAGTTGAGAAACCGCAGCACGCATTTGCACCCGCAGTATTACCACTGACCCCTGTAGCAAACTGAGGTGTGTTTATAAAAGGCACGGGAAACGGCCTTTGAATGACCGAAGTTCTGTACGGGTCGTCGAACGTCCCAACGCCCAGGGGGCCTGGCGATACTAAAGTAGACTGCCCCGTCTCCTGGGTACCGTCAGCCCATCTTGTCCAAGCCCCGTCACTGTTACTATCCGACTCTACAATAGGCCCCCCACCGACCTCTGGCATGGTATCGAAGTTATTAGGCCCCGACAGCTGTGCATACCGCGTATCTGCCTGCGAGATATTGGGAACGTCATCCGCACCGGTGCCCACATTGGCGGTGGAGGCGGTTCCCAGCCCGTTAATCTTCTGTTGGTTGGACAGCGTCTGGCCTGCCCACTCCGCCGCGGTTCGGGTGTCGGCGGTGCCGTTGGCGGTAACATTGTGCTGATTCGGGTCCCCATAACTGGCAGCAGCTTGTGCCCAGCTCTTCGCGGACTTGCTCCCTGCCTCCGGCGCAGTATCACTCTCCGCCCACTCCTGGGCCTTATCTCGGGCCGTCCGCGCGGCAGACTGCGCCTGAATCGCCGCGGCGGCACTTTGTCCCGCGGTAGTGGCACTGTCGCCGGCATTGCTAGCTGCCTGAAGAGCCTGGTCACGCGCAGCGTTGTAGTCGGTACCTCGGAGCAGCATGCCTTCCCAATAGGTGACGCCGCCCGCGTCGTTGGGCCCGGTGCCGGTGACGTCAGCGATACAGGCATAGGACTGACCATCGTCCGTCACCACGTCGTGTTCAAGATACGGCGTGCCAGGATCATAGGGGCCACGCAGGTTGAACCGTACCCGTCCGAGATTGAGTGTTGGCATTACAGGATCACCTCCAGTTCGCCGACGTCGTTGATGGTGAAGTTGCTGGCATCCGAGTAGCCCGCGAAGTGGGCTATAAGATCAGGCCCGGACAGTTCAAAGTTGAGAAAATCCATGGTCGTGGTGTCGTTGATGCGCTGGCTGACGGATTCCGCATCGGCAGCAGCGACACTGGCGGCTTGAGCATTGGCGTTTACCTGCTGCGCCGTAGCAGTCACCACCTGCTGAGCGGCCGCAGCAGTGATGGCACTCTGTGTTGCCGTGTTGGCAGATTCAGAGGCACTTGAAGCGTGCTGTTGGGCCTGTTCTTCCAACTGCTGAACACGTTCCTGCATCGTCTCGATGTGAGCCTCAGCCGCCTGAACCTCGATCAGGTAGGCCCTGGTAGCCTGCTCATCGCCTTGGGCGCTGCGTGCGTAACCCTGGGCGTCATCTCGTGCCTGCTCGGCTGCGATCTTTGCGAGGCGCACAGTGTCCGCGTCCACGGCCAGATACCACCTAGTCGCATTGCTCAGATCCGACGTGGCTCCAGACGTCTGGCGAGCCACCGAGACGTAAAGGTTCGTGGTGACCGGATCGCGCACGATATCGTTGAGGAAGTAGTCGGTGTTCGGCTGCCAGTCGCCGCGGAAGTAGAAACCCGAGACCAGGGCCAAATTGCCTTGCTGATCAAACCCCAGCACCCGATTGCGTCGCTGCAGTGCCGTCGCCACGAACTCCTGACTCGGCATGCCGTCTTCGTAGGGAAATTTAAGTGCTCGGGTCGTATCCTTGAACGTCTCGTCCAGGCCGGTGGCAATCGCGTCAAATTTCTCATCGACCGCTTCGCCCTCGGCAGTCGTGCCGGGCTGGAATCGCTTACCCGGGTCGCTGTTGTCGAAATAGGGGTTACCCACGGCGCTGCCTCCTCAAGTCGAAATGCAGGTCGTATCCCAGAATCTCGTGCGGCGAGCTCTGTGATTCGGAGAAAAGCGAGAAGTTGACAGAGGTGCCCGTGCCGGTGATGTCCATAGTCTCCTGCCCCATGCCAGGCACGGACCAGCGGAATTCACTCCAGTTATCGACGCCCCAAAGGCCACCGCCCAGCATGAAGTCCAGATACTCCCGGCGAGGCCGGCCTGTTTGGTTGTCGCCGTAGTCGAAGTCCGGCTGCATCCAGAGCCTGGCGTCGCTGCCCGATCGGATATCCCAAAACACACGGCGAAAGCGCTTTCGAGCACTCGGCGATTGAAGATCGGTGTAGGCCAGAGTCAGGTAAGCGCGAATGGGGGTGCCGTTGAAGTCTTCGCCATCGTCCAGCCGGTAGACGTTGCCGGCATCGTCGCCGACAAGGATCTGCTCCTGGCCAGACTCAAGCTCTCCGGAGTGCGCCACTACCACCTGGTGGGGATATTCGGTGGCGGTGATTCCGTTCCCGCTCAGGTACAAGCCGGTGCGATCATCGAAGAATATCCGGTACTGCCCTTTGGAGCGGGCAATACAACTGGCGATCACGCGATTGGCCTTGCCCCCTTGGGAGAACATCGGCTCCACCACACGACCTGGGTACAGTGCTGAGAAGTCGCCATAACGCTGAGTGGCTTCGAGTGAACTGATCCCCCGCTCGCCGATAAAATAGGGCTGTTGCATGGACTGGCATGAGTTTGCTCGGGCACCACTGTTGGGCACCGTCACCTCCAGCACGAAGTCAGCCTCGCTGGTGCCCCGCAGTGTCTTAATGGAGTCACGACACAGCACATGCAGGACACCACCGACACCGGAAAGTAGCCCGGTGAGCCGGTCACTGGTACCGATCTCGCCCGCACCGCCGGTAGATGCATCCCAGTTGGCGGGATCTCCGATGCCTGAGTGCTGAACACTACCGATGGGAAAGCCCAAGAACAGGTGGTTCTGGTGGAGTGCGATCATCGTCGCGCCGCTGGGGGCATTGGCTAGCGTGGTCAAAGTGCCGTCAAGGGCCAACTCGAAGGGCTTCCCTCCGCCGACGCCGTAAAGCGACCTGCCAGAGTCAGTAGCATAGACGTTGCCTTCGATGAACTCGTGCCGGCCGGCGGCCAGGGTCCCGGCGCTACCGACAACCTCCCAGGCGTCTCCTGTGCCGCTGAGCTTGTAAAGCGTCGCAGTCTCGGCCCCGGTATCCTTGCGCGAACCGTAGGTGCCATCAGCGAAGGTCGCCACGCCCAGGGTCGGCCCCTCGCCCGGAAGCGTAGGCCCTCGTTGGGAGTAGCCATCGATTCGCCGATAGCCTCCGGTCACCGGACATTCGTAGTTGATGCAGGAAAGCGCAGCACCAGGGCGAAGCTGCTCGGGCGGCGTCACCAGGTCGATGCCCCCACCGAGGCGGATATAGGCGGAGCGACTCATACCAACGGCCCTCCGATTTCAACGGCGGGAAGCTCCCGGCGCATCATCTCAGCCGTGATCTTGGTCTCACCTGCTCGAGCGGCGGTGGCCACCTCCGGCGCGTTCTCATAGAGTGCATACGCCAGCATCGCCCGGTAAACGATCACCATGTGGTACTGCGAAGGCATCCGCGGTTGGTCGATGTTTGCCACCAGTTGCTGTGGCGTTCGCCAATACTCGAACGTCAGCCAACTCAGCTGGGCGGGACTGGAATCCATGCGCAGATTGCCGTTAGGCAGCCGAGTAATATCAGTCGGCCATTCGCGCTCACTGTCCTCTCGGTACCAATCACGAAAAACCGACCAGGCGACTTCCCGTAAGGGTCGGCCGTTGACACGTAGGGTTGAGCGATCCCAGCGATCGAGGTCAACCGGCGGCGAGTACTCGCGGAAGTCGGCATCTAGCTCGATGCTCGCCTGCGCCCAATTGAATCGCCACTCGTCCTGTTCCTGCTGGATTTCCAGCCAGGCCTGCCGAACCCAGTCGATCAATCGCTGATATTCACCATGCTGGCCAGTCACCGCCGCCGGCCCATCGCCAGCGGCACCTACCTCCTGGCGCAGCCGCTTACACAGCTGCAGGAAATTCATCGATCAGACCTCGCCGTGCGAAGTGAAGGGGTAGGAGTGAACCTCGCGTGGCTCCATGCTCTCCGGATCATGGGTGACGCGTACAGCGGTCTCGAGCACCCGTACAACGGCCTCAGGCACGACTACCTTTTTGCCGCGCTCAATAACGTACATGCGGCCATTGACGCCGACCTGCACCGGTTGTTTGTCGCGTTCATGAGTGTGGACGGTAATCTCGAAACGCTTGCTCTGGGACGGAGCAGCCGGCGCCGGGTTGTCGTTACTCGCAATTGGTGCCGGATTGCCCAGGGCCTCGTCGATCTTCTTGCGCAGGGTGTCGTCTTTGGTATTTCCCTGGAAGGAGATGTCGAGGTCTTTGGCGACAGCTTCTAGCTGATCGCGATTCATGGTGGCGGTATTGATGTCGCTCACGGGAGATACCTCTCGGCATGTCTGAAAGAGAAGGCCCGCCAGAGGGCGGGCCAGGGTGTGACGGTCAGGACAGGTCTTACGCCAGATCGGAGGCCGCGACCTCAAGTCGGGCCATCCAGCCCTCATTGAGGATTACCGCCTCGAAGTAGGCCTTCCAGCCAACGGTGCCGCGCTGACCCAACGGATCACCGCCACGCGGATTGCCGGGATTAAGCACTGACGGCTTGATGGCGTTAGCGCCCTTCAGCGGCACCAGCCCGTAGGACTCCTTGCCGATGTAGACCACCGGATAGACGTCGGCGCTGGTACCCGTGGTGGTGATGGTGCCGGAAGCCGCGCCACCGGCATCGGCCCACTTGGTCAGTACCGGGCTGAGGATGTAGCGCACGTCCTCGACCTTGCCGATCTCGTGTGGCAACGCCTTCATGGAGCCGTACTTTTCTGTCGGAGTGAAACCCTGCATGTCGCGGATATCAGCCTCGAGATCCGTGTGAGCGAAGGCAATGTAGGCCGCGTCCACAGGCTCGGTGGAGTAGTTCGGCGAACCGCCCACCATGCTGGTGACCTTCTTGGCCCGGTTACCCTTGATCGAACGGGTGATGGCCCGCTGCTTGCTCAGGCTGATAGTGGCGCTGACATCACTGCGCTGAGAGCCATTGGCGAAGAACACGTTAGTGCCTGCACGGATCGCGCCCCAAGTCTGAAGCTCGATCGTTTCCGAGGCCTGTTCACCACAGAGCTGGTTGGCATCGGCTAGTACCGGATCCTCGGACAGGTCATTGACGTAGTCAGTGATCTCAACCACATCGCCCCACTGCTTGATCTGTACAGTCACGTCTTCGTAGGCCATCTGGCGCGCGGTTGGTGTGACGCCCTCGGTCAGAGGAGTGGTGACCACCGGGAAGGGAACCGGGCGGCGGAACTTCACCGTATCGGCCTTGTTCTTCGGCAGCGGCTTGGACTGGCCAAACTTGGAAAGCACCAGAATGGGCTCTGCGTGGTTCAGCATGTCGCTGGCGGCCCAGGCGGCGGTGCGCTGGGAGATGTCACCGTAAGTAGTCGTCGGCATTGCTCAGTACCTCTCGGTCTTAGCGTTTCTGTTTGGCGAAATGGGCGAACTGCCCTTCCCAATCGTCGGGAACGGCATCGCGCTTGGCCGCGCCGCGTCGTTGCGGTGTAACGGCACCTGCCAGGCGCTGCTGGCGTTTCGCACGCTCGGCCTCGGCGGCTGCCGTGTCGCCTTGCGCACTGTCACTGCCTGCCGTCTGGCCTTTGTAGAAGTCGAGCAACGCGGACGCATCGTCGGCGTTCTCGGACTCCATCTGTTGCTGGAGCCAGATCGGCTGTTGCTGCAGCCACTGCTGAAACGCGGGCGCATTCACCACATCACGCCAGTCTGAGTGGCGGGCCTCAAGGGCGCGCATCTGACTGTCGAGGTACTGGTCATGGGCCTGCTGCTGAATGGGCTGCACGGATTGCTCAACACCAGCAATCCGCTGGTTGAGGCGCTCTTCAATCCGGCCTGTTTCTGCCAGGCGGGCATTGATCGCGCTTGCCATCTCCGGGAAGTCTTCCTCGAACGCCTTCCAGTCCTCGCTTCCGTTCTGCTCAGCGATGGCTTGCTTCTGGTCGGCTTCCGGTGACGACTTCTCGGAACTGCTCTGAGCGGGTAACTTCCCACTCGGTGATTCTTGCTGCGACCCATCGCTCTGCTGCTGAGCCAACTGACGCTTGAGTTCGTTGATCTGGCGCTGGTAGGCACCGACGCGCCCACGTTGACTGGCTTCGCTTTGGGTTAGTCGGTCCAGATTGGCCTGCAGCTCCCGCTCGCGCTCGGTCGATTCCGGCTGCTCGACGCCGCTCGGCGTGCTTTCAGCGCTCTTGCCCTCCTCACCACCAGCGCCGCCGCCCTCTCCGTTCTTCGTGTCGTCAGCGCTTCCCTCTCCATCACCACCACTGTCGTCGGCGGATAGGCTACCCGAAGAGAATGCATCGAAGTACGACTCGAAGTCGTCTTCACCAGAAGTCTCAGGGCGGTTCTCGTCGTCATTGTTCAGCGCCTGGTCTTCAGGGGCTGACGGGTTCTGGTGTGACATTTAGCGGATCTCCCGATCGGCTGGTTACAGAAGGACCCGCGCAAGGCGAGCCGGTCGTACTAATAGGACGGCTGGGGAATGCCTGGCTGGGGGTCTGAGACCAGCCCCAAAAGCTCATCCATGGACTCAATTTGGCCGCGCAGATGATCATCACGAGAGCTGCCTGCGATCAACTGATCCACGGCATCTTGACGATGCTTGGCAGCCCAGGCCGCGACTTCACGCCAGGTATCGCTATTGCAGTTGATATCAGCCATAGCTATCGAACCCCTGGTTCATATTCTGCTGCCGTGCGTGACGCTCATTCTGACGGTCTGTGAGCTCCGCGGCTTTTGCATCACGCTGGGTCTGAAGCTTGGCCGATGTCTCTCGCATCTGGAGCTCGAGCTTTTGGGACTCCAAGCCGAGCTTGGCCTCCAGCTGCGCCAAGGTGAGGTTTTGCTTGAGTGCTAGCTCGGCGCGGTCTCGCTCCTGCTGACTCTGCAGTTCGGCGGACTTGTACTGCTGCTGGAACTGCTGTTCTTGAACGCGCAACTGGTAGTCGGCCTGGTCTCGCTGAGCCTTCATCTTGAGCTCTTGGCCTTTCATCTGCTGTTCTTGTTGCTTGAGTTGCAACTCCATTTGCTTGAGCTGCATCTCCGGGGGCATCTGCTGGCCAGCCTGCTGCTTCTCTTGCTCGATCGTCTCTTCGTCCTTGAGGACATTGTCGGCCGATACCGACATGGAGCGGACGATTTCGCGATAGAGACCCTGCCACTCGGTGGACTGCGCGAACTCAGGATTTGAGGCGGCGATCTGTGCCAATGCCAACAGCTTCTCCTGCTGTTCTTGTCTGGCAATCAGCACGCTCGAGCCCCGGGCCACGATGCTGAAGTCGCCCTTGATCTCCTCACGCTCGTCGTAGGCCATGTGCCAATCGTAGAAGCGGCGCACGACCGGCTCGGTGATGCCGTCGTCGTAGTTCTTCACCGCCGAGCGGAGCACGATATTGCTATTGTTCATCAGCATCTGCATGCCGCCATACGTCTTGGCACCAGGACCGCCGCCAGCGCCCTCTCCTTGTAAAAGGATTGGCAGGTTGGTCTCAGTATCGGCCAGCTGCTGCGCGGCCTGGAAGATGCTGTAGAGGTCGCCCTGGTTGGACGGAATGTTGTAGGCGTAAAAGGCCTGGTTTAGCGGCACCTTGCCGGTGCTGATCCACACCTTGCGTGGGCGTAGCCGCCAATCTCCGTCCTGCGGGTAGACTGCACTTTTATCCACGGCAATCTGCGGACCCGCCGAAAGGCCGGCGTTATCCATGATCATGCGCCAGGCGGTGGACGCGACCTTTTGCGGGTTACGCATCAGGAACGGCACACCAAAGCCAAAAATGCTCGAAGGGTCTTCTTCCCAGTTGTGAACGCTCCAGGGCAGTTCACCACTGTCTAGCGGATTGATGGCAGCCTTGATGACATGCTCACCGACAAACAGCACGCAGCCGCTGTATTCAGCCAGCGGATCTTCGTCGATCTGGACGCCGGCAGCGATTAGCTCTTCTTTGTCCAGGGGACCCCAGTATTCCCACAACTCCCAACGCTTGTTGTTGGCGACCGTATCCACGCCGGTGATATGGCGCAGCTCGTCGCGGCGATCCTGACTGATATGAGTGCCATCTGGGTCTGTCTCGAGCACCTTGCGCAGCTGATTGTCGATGACCCCGGGCAAGTTACTCAACTCTCGCATCTGCTTCTTGTTGAGCAGCTTGCGCTCGAAGCCGAACTCGGCCTCTTCCATCGTGGCAGCACTCATGTCCGGGAAGAAGTCCCAGGCATCTACTCGCTCAAGCCCAGCGCGAAACTCCTTCTGGACCTCCATGACCTGCAAACCGCTGTTCTCGTCACGGCGCCAGGCACGGCGCTGACGATTGACCACGACGGGCCCTTTCAGAACACCGGTACCTAGCAGGCAACTATCACCGATCACGTCACGGGCCTTGCCGTTGTAGCGAGCCTCCGTGAAGTCATCATCAATGGCCGTCTGCATCAAGCGAGCTTTCTGCTCGGCACGCTCACGCTGTTGACGGGCTTGGTCTTTCTCGGCCGGGTCTCTACTGTTCGCGAGGACTGAAAGCTGAGGCTCGGGCGTTGGCTTGATGCCCCAGTTTCGGTCATCGTTGGGAAGGAGCATGTCAGATAACCGAGCAATGGCCGCCCTGGTCTTATTGCGCGTCAAGTTGACGTAGATGCTCGAGGTGCCGCTTTCCTGCATTCGAGCCAGCTCATCCGCGGTGTACTCGCCGTGGTACTGACGCAAGTCATTCAGCCACCGAGTCTCGATCAATTGTCGGGAGGACACCTGTTCGCCGGCCAATTGGCTTAGCTTGGATCCTAGGCTGGACAGCATCACGCCAAGGCGCTGCTTCTCGTCCTCCATAGACTCGATGTCGTCTGTCATCTCGACAGTCGCGTGATCGGGCATCTCAATATCCTGTTGTGGTGTCGCCGGGGCTGACGGGCATCATCGAACGATCGACGGGCCGAGTAGTGGCCTGGTGGAGCCCCATGACCAGATAGCGCGTCGCATCCATCAAGTGATCGTTCTCTTTGACGATGCGGCCCTTCTCACTGCGACGATACAGCCGGTACTCGCCGAGCCAGTGTTGGAGCGTCGAGAACACCTTGAGCCGTCCTGTCGATAGGCGGTCCAACATGGCCAGTAAACCGGCCTCCACCGCCTTATCGGCGTTGTGGAGAATCAGCCCTTCATCCTGGTAGAGGTCCATCAGTTTTTTGCCGTCGTGCTGACTTGAGCCGTGGGCCGCGGTGTCGATGACGCCGGGAATCCACTGGCCCCGCATGCGAATCGACTTGGCGTGAACGCTCGGCTCTGCCATGCCGCGATAGTGTTCGCTGTTGAGGTAAACGATATCGGTGTCGCGGTCCCAGGCGCTCCAAATAGCAGCGGTCTTCTTCCAGCCGACGTCGAGGCCATAGATGCGTGCCCACCAGGTGGGTATCTGGAACGGCTCCACCACGATGTCTTCTTCGGGAACCGGGAAGATGGCACCGGCGCCAAGGGTAGGAATCCCGTTCATACGCGCTTCCAATTGGTGAGCGGAGATCGACCCAGTCAGGTCATCGATATCTTGCTGACTCAGGTGCGGTGCATGCTTCCACCCTGCTTGCACGACGTAGCGACTCACGGCACAACCGTGAAGTCAGCTCCGGCGATCATCATCGTTTGGCCGAGCCGTGCTTGAGAATCCACCCGGCGCGCCATGCGTAGGCCGAGAGTGCCACGAGAGATGCCACGCTCCTCGACCATGTCAGCCAGGCGCTTCGCCGTGCTGGTGGTGCGACGCTGATAGGTAGCTGAGACCGGTGGCATGTCGAGGTTCGCTACGTCTTCAGGTGTCAAACGCTGGTCGGTCATAACGGCTCCTGTTCATGCATGGATTCAAGGAAGGAAACGACCAGCTCCGTGAGGCCGGACAGTGGCGTGAACGTCATCATCACGATGCCGCGGGTCGTCATCGTCCTCACCAGGGCCTCGTCGTAGACGTCCTTTGGCACCTCCTCATCCAGCCACACCACATCCTGCTCGGTCCCCTGGAAGATTCGGCGCCCCTGGTCATAGCTTCGAAGCATGAGCCGCGACCAGCTGCCACTGGTGTGCTTTACCATGATCTCTTCGTAGAGATTGGCCACGCCTCGAGCAGGCGTCGGCTTTCCAAGCAGGTGCAGCGGGACAAGGCCGGTGCCGAACTCAGGTGTGCCGTACAGGCCGCCCAGCAGCTTGCTCTGGATGATGTCTCGAGTTGTCTGGCTGGTGTCGCCGGCCGCCAGGGCTGTGACCGCTCCATCAAAGGTTCGCCCAGGCCACCACTCTGGATATTTCCCGGTGAGATGAAAGGTCAGCTCCATCCCTCCCGCTACTGTCTTTCCGCAGTTGTGGTGGTAGACGCCAGCCGCCCGGTAGTTGTTGAGCTTAGGTATATGTGCGTCTATTATTGGCTGGTAACCAATGGGTACAATGGCTTCTACTGTCTCTCCCCCTACCAAACGAGGAGTTCTCGATGGGTAGAAAATCCCCAATTGATCAGCACTTCCCTGAAATACGTCAACGCATTGAATCGGGCGAACCGACGTATCAGATTGCTGACTCTCTGGGACTGACTCGGGCATCGCTTCAGGCGTACCTGAGACGACGCGGAATATCGAACCCGGCAGGCCGTCTGCACCGGAAGCGACTTGATGATGCCGAGCTTCGTCGCCTGATCGAGTCTGAGCACCTGACGCAAGCGCAAGCCGCCGAAGCGCTCGGTGTATCCACGTCAGCGGTAGAACGTCGCTGTCGGTCGCTGCAACTGAAAACAGCGCGGACAGGGCCTCGACACGGCGACGGTCATCGAAGCTGGCAGGGTGGCCGCCGCGTTGACAAACATGGATATGTCGAGGTGTTCGCGCCTCTGCATCCGCAAGCGAAAGCGCCAAGCGGCTATGTGTTCGAACATCGTCTGGTAATGGAGGTCTCGCTGGGCCGCTACCTGACTGCCGCGGAAGTGGTCGATCATCGAGATAACCACCCGCGGCACAACTGGCCTGATAACCTCCGGCTGTATGCAACCAATGCAGACCATCTGCGCGCGACACTAACTGGTCGAGAGAAAGCCACCCCTCGTCGGTCAATACCTGGTGCCTACGGGAGCAGTCAAAGAACCGACCGCTGCCCAGCACTACACGAAACGCTGGCTCAATGCCCACCAGATGTGCGTCAACGGGTCGAACGTCACGCTCAGATCCACCAGCCCACGCCCGAAGACTACCAGCGCAGCCGAACAGCGCTTCTGAGGCGCGGACCGAACCAGACGCCGTTTCAATAAACGTCCAGGGTGTGACGCAACGGTTGCCGGCCATGAATAGCCGTTCCTTGTGAAAGGCGCCGGCGCGGAAGAACTCCATGTGCTTTGGGTAAGCGCTGCGGGCCAGCCTACCGTCCTCAGGGAACAGCTGATCGACCAGGTTGTAGCGTCGGCGTCGGTCACGCTCTTCCAGCAAACGCAGATAATCGAGACGTTCGGCCCTGGTCACGACTGGTCGTCCGCCCCCCGGGACTCATACGCCTTGATCTTGGCCTCGAGCTCGTCATCTGTGAGCGCGTGCTCAGGAGGCGTCTCCTCGCCGGCAGGAAGGTCCATGCCATAGGACTGACGCTCGAGTTTGATCACTCTCTCCAGGGCCTGAGTACCGTAACCGATGCATTTGCCGGCGTACTCGAGATCAACGTCCACCTCGATGACGTCCCCGTCTCTTGTCTCGACCTCACGCTTGCCAGTAGAAAGCTGAGTATCAAGCTGCCCCGCGAAGGTGTCTTGGATACGACGCCAGCGCTGCAGCATCTGCCGGTGGCCATTGACGACCGAAGCGTTCTCGCATGCCGCTTGCTCGATCAGTTCAGCTTCCGGGACGTCAGGTGCCGCAGACTCTGGACGGCTTAGCTTCTCCCGTGTCCGCTGTTGTACGGCACCGGTGAGATCCTTGCTCCATCCGTGGGTCGTGGCACGCTTGCTGATCGCGCCCTTGCTGGGGCCATGGCGATCGGACAACTTCTGAAGGCTGAATCGCCCCGTGCGAAAGTCGGCCTCGATAGCCTCCCAGTCATAGCGTCGTGCCATAGGTGTCTGCGCGGCCCTCACGGGCGGCGCCTCCATAAGAAGGTGCCGGGCGTCTCACGACGTGCCGGCAGGGACGCCTCACGGCGTGCCGAAACGGTTGATATAAAAAAACGCCCCGAGAAAACTCAGGGCGTGGGTTCGTGCGTGTCTGAAGGGAAATCGCTTCTTGCCTAGTACTCTAGAAAGCTGTTTGGCAAGGGAATTCTGGTGTTCCCCATGCTGGTAAAGCGCTAGCGGAGCCCTTACTTGGCAACTCAATATAGTCATTGTCGGAAGTGACTGCGGCAATGCTGTGCGCTTTGCGCAACGCATCCCAAGCAAAATAGAAGTTGTTTGACCCGACACGAGAATCCGTTTCATAAGGATATTGGACTTCCGTGCCATCTATGATCAGTGAAAAATCACCCTCGTAACCTGACCCATAGCTCCGATCACCACTGGTCAACGTCATACGCACTGGATCGTAATCGCTACACGCGATGTATAGCTCATCGCCATAAGCGTTAACCGCCGCGTACTCCGATACGCCCTGGCCCCAACCAGAGGACCAGCTGTCGGGCTCTCCAAACGCCAGAGTACTAGTCGCGGCGGCAGTGGCGGCCATGGCAAAGCAAACTGAGGCAAACGTCTTCATCGGAGTTCCTTGAATGAGATCAAAGACACTCTTATCGGCGACAATCACTGAAGCTTTAGCGATGGAAACCGAGGCGCCGACGACCCATCGTTGATAAAAGGCGTATGCTCGAGGCACTCCCATGCCCCGGCATGAATGAATCTAAGAATTCACATCCATTCATGAGCATTAGGTACCGACGTTCCCCAGCAACTATCCTCGAGAGATCACGAGACCGGAAATCCATCATGAAAATGTATGAGATCAACTTTACTCGAGACGGACAACGAGCGATGAGGTGCTGCCACTTCGATGGCCCTCCTACACTCGAGGATGCATGCACTGCACTGGTTGAGCGTCTGCAATTTCCAATCAACGATGGCCTGTCAGTTGTCGCACAACTTGACGCCCGAGGTATCACGGACGTGCAATGGAAACCCGTTGACACGCTGCCCCCGTGGCGTCCAGCACGGAGCTAGTTGGAAATGCACTGCCTTCATGCATAAACAGGGGCGGTGAAGCAGTCACCTACTGTCTCCGGAGGAAAGGTAAATCATTGCTTACCGTTCAGTCGTAGGACTGAGACATGGAGCCATCTGGTTCTTCAACCAGCCTCCTGTCTAGTGCTCAGGTTGCAAAGTGTCGTGGCCCAGTCAATCGCTGAGCAGACTCGCCGGCTCTGGCCCTTCCTCTCTGGCCAATACAGCACCTACCGCCCTCTATGTGTCTATGCGGCAGAGTGTCTAGCGAGACTATAGACGATGACTCGCACGGTCTTTTCGCTTGATTTTCCCACTCCAACCTCCTAAACCATAACCACACTCTTCATCACAAATGGTGACATATCCTAAGACTTTCTGGCCGCAAAATTGACCATGCCGGAACATCTATCGCACCAGCGAATCCGAGGTAAGAGACTGAAACAATGGTAAAATTTATCGTTACAAAGCAACCTGTCGCCGAAACCGTCGGTAGGTCTGCTTGGCACGTTCAGCGAATCGGCAGAAAGGGGGCCAAGCCAAAAACCGTATCATCTCACGAGTCATACGTAGAAGCTGTCAGCGCCGCCGCGTGCTTGGCTTTTGCAGACGAAATTGAGCATGGAAGTCTTTCGAAGAAGGTGGTTTCAGCAAGAAGCAAGAACCGAAGACTACGAGGCTTGTCTAAGGCCTTATACTAGTGGCACCTATGCCGCTCAGCCCCTGCTTCTTTCTCTTCACAATACGAAGGCGGGTCACCTTGTCTTCAGCTCACTCATGAAGCTGCGGGGCATTGGGCTGTCAATCTGCCGTTGCTTCCCGCCTAGGAAAAAACCGGTCACGCTGCCGATAAGGCCACCGGCGATACCAGTCACCGCGATATCGGCGTAGCGCTCTCCCGTGGGAGACAGCTCGACGAATGTGATGGCGCCGATGTATCCGAACACAGCGAAGATCACCACACCGGCCATCAAGTAGATGAAGTTGCGGGCCAACCATCCAGCATTCTGCGACTGGAGCACGGCCAGTTGCATGTCCCGTGCGCTCTGCTGGTCTTCCAGATAGAGGCGGGTCACCTCGATATCCAACGCTCGCAGCTTGGCCTTGGCTTCGCCCGGGCTCGCCTGTACCTCTTTAGCTACCGCTTGCGGCGTCGCCTCAGTGCCGAGCGCATCAGCGACGCGACGACCCAGAGCAGCACCGACCAAGCCACCAGCGCCAGGCAGCACGGCATTGCCAGCCGCGGCTCCAGCGACTTGGACCATGCCCGGTGCAGCTTCTTTGAGTGCTTGGCCAACGCCTGGCGCGATCTCGGACAGAAAGCCACCTACTTCGCTCCATTTCATTGCATACCTCACTTGCGCAGGCGGCCGACAAGGACCTCGTAAAGGTCGTCGGCCTTGTTGCGGATCCACTCAGTACCCAAGAAGCCCAGGAAGACGCAAGGCGCCAAGGCTAGCTCACTCGGCCACCCTCGCGACTCGGCAAGCCAGAGGAATACGGGATAAAGCCCGACCGCCAGCAAAGTGCATACAACGGCACCGAGAAAGGCTTTCTTCCAGGGACCACCGTCATGCACACCGCGGGCGAAGGCGATGCAGAATGTCAAGGCCGACATCAAGAACCAAGGAAGATGCTCGAACAATGCCTGCCAGTTGCCTGGGTCTTTATTCGGCATGCCTCGACTCTCTTTGTTGCTTCGTTTCATAGGGCGCACCTCTGGGGCCGCCTGCGTATTCAAGCTATTCATCAGGAGAGGTTCTTTTCGACCTCATCCCACCAGTGCAATGAGTCACCTGCCATCTGACCGCCTGCCGTGGTGTAGGCCTTGGCCAACCGCTCAAGTGTGTTCTCGTGCTGGCCGTAGCCGGCACCTGGCAGTGATGCCCAGATATTCCGGCAACGATCCACCGCCTCGACGAACTCACCGACCTTGATCGGGTCCAGCGCACGCTGCTCCTTGATCTGCTGAATGGCGTAGCGATCTTGGCTTTCGGGTCCGAAGTCCGGTAGGTCCAACTGATCACGGTAGTGCGGCCAGTAGCGGGACAGGATCTGATAGCGACCGGCGGCGGTAGACCAAAGCCCATCGCGGTACTCGAGGGCATGACCCCGGGGCAGCGGATGATCACCGTAGCCTGAGAACACGTGCATGGCATTGGGCAGTGATCCCACCAGCACGTCATAGCCGTCGTCAGACAAGGCCAGCATCTTCTCGCCGATCTCGGACACGGCCAGCGTATCGAGGAACGCGCAGACGTTGAGGCCGCCCGCAGCTTGGAGTGAGATACGTGGCATAAAGGTCTCCGGCGCCTCACGGCGTGAGAGAAAAAGGGCTCCGGCGCCTCACGGCGGGGGAGAAACCGAAAGGCCCCACCAGTTATGAGCTGACCCCCAATAGTTGGACGGTTCACTCAGCCGGCGCCCAAGGCCTGAGTCCTGTACTGTACGGGGCTCAGGCCTTTTAGTTTCAGGCGGATGCGTTCGTGGTTGTAGTAATGGATGTACTT